>CAZPHZ010000026.1:0-14586 GCA_964586035.1 uncultured Saprospiraceae bacterium | reverse complement strand
GAGGGTTTGCTATCCACCACCTCACTACTCCAGACGAGGGATTCCTTCAGGCCAACACCGGTCTGCAACAAGGACTACCCCTGCGGCTATCACTTCACGGCGGGGCTCAGTTCATTGTTAAAGAAGGCAATAAACGCCACGCGGCATCGTTTTTCTCGCCAAACATCCTGTTCATTAAACAGGGCGACCAGGGTCAAGTCAATCTGGGAGCGTATTACAGTATGGGGCCGGTATTCGGCGGAGGTTGGTACCGCCACGCATTCTCCAATCCCGATGCGGTGATTGGCACTTTGGGCGTCCAATACGATGTTTTGAAAATAGGGTACAGCTACGATTTCACGGTGACAGCGCTGTCATCCTCCGGGGGAACGCACGAAATATCACTCGTACTCAATCTCGAAAATAGTGAGCGGTTGAAACGCCGTCGTTATGCTGACCGCTACAACGATTGTTTCAAAATTTTCCGTTGATAAAAACACCTTGTCGTAAAACATAAAATGGAAAATGAACGTCAGACTATCGTTAAATGTCAAAAGCAGGTGTTGTTTTGAAATCTACTTTTCTATATTTGCGGGTCTTTAAAAAAAGTCAAAATCCTTAATTGAGTAATGAAAAATTTGTTGAAGCTTAGTTCAGTTCTTTTTCTCGCCGTAATGGCCCTCAGCTCCTGTGGAAAAAAGGAGCGCTCAGCTACCACCGGATGGAATTACAATGATGCCGAATGGGGTGGCTATGAAGTGGTCGATTATGCAGGTCAGGTTACAGGCCCCAATCTCGTACTCATTCAGGGTGGCACATTTACCATGGGCCTCACCGATCAGGACGTCACCTATGATTGGAACAACACTCCCCGCCGGGTGACGGTCTCTTCTTTTTACATGGATGAAACCGAAGTCTCTAACCGCGATTACCGGGAGTATCTCTTTTGGTTGAACCGGCTATTCGGTGAATCTTATCCCGAAGTGTTCCTCAATGCACTACCCGACACATTGGTTTGGCGGGAAGAATTGGCGTTCAATGAGCCTTTTGTGGAAACGTATTTCCGACATCCTTCCTACGACCTTTACCCTGTGGTAGGTGTCAACTGGCTTCAAGCCAATGACTACGCCCAATGGCGTACCGACCGGGTGAATGAGATGATTTTGATTGAAAAAGGCATACTCAATCCCAATCCCGAACAAAAAGACGAAGACAACTTCAACACCGACACCTATCTCGCCGGACAGTATCAGGGCGATGTGCGCAAAAACCTCGAAGACAAACGTACAGGTGGTGAGCGGCCGGTGCGTTTCGAAGATGGCATTCTTTTGCCAAGCTATCGCCTGCCTACAGAAGCAGAATGGGAATATGCTGCTCTCGGTCTGATTGGAAACATGGTTTCTGAAAAGGACGAACGCATCTCCGACCGGCGACTATATCCTTGGAACGGCAATACCGTGCGTTACCAAAAGCGCAACAAATATCAAGGCGAACAATTGGCCAACTTCAAGCGGTCCAGAGGTGATTATATGGGAATGGCAGGCAAGCTAAACGATGCCGCCAACATACCTGCCGAGGTTCGTGCCTACATGCCCAATGATTATGGACTTTACAATATGGCAGGCAATGTGAATGAATGGACGATGGACCTTTATCGCCCCATGACCAGCTCTACCCTTCGCGATGTCGAGCAACAGGATTTGAACCCTTACCGGGGTAATAAATTCAAAACCAAAGTGCTCGACGAAGATGGCAAGCCCGTTGAAAAAGACAGCCTCGGCCGCCTGCGTTACCGCTATGTCGAAGACGACGAAGTGGCTACTCGCGAAAACTATAAAGTAGGCCAACCCTACAACTTCCTCGATGGTGACAAACAGTCGGAAGCATTCTACGACTACGGCAAGTACACTCTTATCAACGATAAAGCCCGCGTCATTAAAGGTGGTTCATGGCAAGACCGTGCCTTCTGGCTCTCTCCCGGCACCCGCCGTTTCAGAGATGAAGACAAGGCTTTTCGCGATGTCGGATTCCGCTGTGCTATGATTCGCACCGGTGGTCCCACTGGCAATGAAGATTCTGCAGGCCTCACCTTTAAGACCAAACAAAACAAGGTGAAACGCCGCTATAAATAATATGAGCGGGCATTTTTAAAGCTCGTTTAAGTTTAAAGTCTCCGCATTCTAATCAAAGAGTGCGGAGACTTTTTTTTATCATTGCAATGAGCAAATTTGAAATTCATGATATCCATCGAAGAGCTTTATGCTTTGTTTAAGAACCACCCGCATGTAGTGACTGACAGCAGGGAAATAGTGCCCGGCAGTCTGTTTTTCGCATTAAAAGGTGAGAACTTCGATGGTAATTCCTTCGCGCTCCAGGCACTCGAAAATGGAGCAGCCTTTGCGGTTGTGGATAACCAGACATTCCAAATAGATGAGCGTATCATCCTTGTGGAGGATGTCCTTTCGACAATGCAACATTTGGCCACACACCACCGCCGGCAGTTCGACATCCCCGTTATTGCCATTACTGGCACCAATGGCAAGACCACCACGAAAGATTTGCTTAGCAATGTGTTATCATCCAGTTATCAGACGCATTTTACAAAAGGAAATTTCAATAACCACATCGGTGTACCTCTGACACTACTCGGCATGCCCCTTGCTACCGAAATTGCCATCGTGGAAATGGGGGCCAACCATCCCGGCGAAATCAATACGCTCTGCCAAATAGCCAGACCCACATACGGAATTATCACCAACGTTGGTAAAGCACATCTCGAAGGCTTCGGCAGTTTCGAGGGTGTAAAAAAAGCGAAATCTGAGCTTTACCATTACCTGGCAGAACATGCTGGAACAATCTTCATCAACGACGATGAGCCCTGGCTTTCGGAACTTGCAGGACCCACAACAAAAAAGGAAGTTTACCGTCGTAGTGATATTTCATCAACCTCTCACATTGCCACTGAGGTTCAGCTTGTGGATACTCATCCATTCCTGAATGTGGCATTTAATTCCCTTGGAGGTGAAGTGATACCTGTGCATACAAAAATGGCCGGGGCCTATAATTTCAACAATCTAATGACTGCCATTGCCATTGGCAAATTTTTTAGAGTGCCAGATCAGGAAATCAAGCGTGCCCTCGAAAATTACCGGCCTGAAAACAACCGCTCACAACTCCTGACCTCTGGCACAAACACGTTCCTGCTGGACGCCTATAATGCCAACCCGTCGAGCATGCGACTGGCGCTTTCTTCTTTTGCGGAGATGGACGGTGCTCAAAAAGTAGCAATACTTGGAGCCATGCGGGAACTGGGGCCTGCCAGCGCAGATGAGCACGAGGCCATCGCCGAATTTGCACAGTCATTGAGTTTCGGTCAAGTGATTCTGGTGGGGAAGGAATTCTATGCTGCCGCAAAAAAAAGAGGACTTCTTTTTTTTGAAAATACCGCCAAGCTCAGGGAATGGTTTGAGAAAAATCATTTCGCCAACATGTTGTTTATGATTAAAGGTTCACGCAGTATCGGCTTAGAAAAACTTTTGAACCCGGTTAAAAAACCGCCATGTTAAAAGAAAAAATAAAGCAGTTGTCCAAGGCTCATTATGCCGGGGTCGTCCAAATTCGGCGGCATCTTCACCGGCACCCCGAATTGTCTTTTGAAGAAGTGAAGACGGGAAAGTTTATTGCTTCCCAACTTGCTTCATTAGGCATTCCACACGAACATGGTTGGGGCGGCAATGGTGTTGTCGGATACATCGAAGGCAGAAATGCAGGGCAAAGGGTCATCGCCCTGCGAGCTGATATCGATGCCTTGCCTATTTGCGAAGCGAACGAAGTAACCTATAAGTCTGCAAATGACGGCGTCATGCATGCCTGCGGCCACGATGTACATACTTCCTCGTTGCTCGGTGTGGCCCAAATCCTGAACCAGTTGCGCGATAATTTTTCCGGCACAGTCAAACTCATTTTCCAGCCTGCCGAAGAAAAACTGCCGGGAGGGGCATCCATCCTCATAAAAGAAGGAGTGCTCGAAAAGCCAAAACCTGCGGTGATACTTGGGCAGCATGTGCTCCCCGAACTTCCGGCCGGTAAAATAGGATTGCGCCCTGGCATGTTCATGGCCAGTGCCGATGAAATTTATCTCACAGTGAAAGGACGAGGTGGCCATGGTGCAGCACCACACGACTGCGTCGATCCGGTGCTCATAGCTTCCCATATCGTTGTGGCTATGCAACAAATCGTCAGCCGCCATTCCAATCCGATTGTCCCGTCCGTGTTGACCTTCGGCAAAATAAACTCCGCCGGTGGGGCAACGAATGTTATCCCAAATACCGTGGTGCTGGAAGGCACCTTCCGCACTATGGAAGAGAAGTGGCGGTCAGAGGCACATGGTCACATCGGCAAATTGGCAAAAGGAATTGCTGACAGCATGGGTGGCTCATGCGACGTCCGCATCGTGAAAGGATACCCTTTTTTAGTGAATGACGAAGAAGTGACTAAGCGGGTGATGAATTCAGCAATCGAATATCTCGGCAGAGAGAATGTTGTAGATTTACCCATTAGAATGACAGCGGAAGACTTTGCCTATTATTCGCAAAAAATGCCCGCCTGCTTCTACCGGCTGGGCACGGGCAACAAAGGCAAAGGCATCACTTCTCCCGTGCATACAAACACGTTTGACGTAGATGAAAACTGTCTCGAAACAGGAATGGGATTGATGAGTTGGCTGGCCATAAAAGAACTCCAGATTGACTCATAAATAATTGGGGAAGCATTTTGCTTCCCCAATGTTAGTAACAGGTTATCAATTACCGTAAGTTGATTTTCTTTTTAGCTTTTCTGAGACCCAGTTGGTCAATGTAATAATACCTCCGCCGAGGAGGAATGCACCGAGAGCAAGTTGGAGGATAAGCATAATTTAAATCGTGGTTTTGAGAACAATGAATATGGTTTCAATGTGGAAGAAACTGTAACCAGTCTTTATGGATGGGATGTTCTACAAGGTGAGTAAAGAAACCCCATGCAACCTTCCTATGCATCCGTACAAGTACGAATCATTTAATCATTAACATGTTGCATGGGATATATGTGTTCCGATAGTGCGAGGAAAAACGGACTGATACAGGGAAAAATATAAATAATTATCAGCTCGTGTAATTCCCTGTTTTTATGCAGTCTAACAGCATTGACTTTGGAAGACAATTACCTTGCCAAAACGACCAAAATCACCATACATGAAACCGGGATTTTTTCTTGAGATACCACATAAAACACACAACCGCATGCTAATAATATAGCTGAGATGAAAGGGGAAAACCGGGTTGCAGTTGGGCCATTTTAAGACCCATTATTAATTTGAGAATACACAGAGGGATAGAACGGAATGCTTTCATAAAAAAATGAAAATGGTTTAATACCATCTTCGGCTACTTTTTTGGGGGGCGTAGTTCGACGCTAAAATAACAATTCCTCCGAGGATGAAGGCACCAGTAGCGATGTAAAGAATGAGCATAATCGTTTTTGTTTTTGAAAAAATAGGTATAACGTTCTCTAATGGCCATTGGCCACGACTGTATTTGCTAATGAAATACGACTGGACAGACTACTTCCAGCGGGATACACAAGGTGTTAATTGGAGATAACTAACAGGGATGGGATAACTTTCTTTCGCTAAGGTCGGCTAAGATGAGAAAAATATTTCTCAACTAAAAAAAATCAGACGAATATTTTGCGATTGCTGCTTCTAACATTCTTCTTGCGATACAAATACATGTCAGGTCGTTATTTTTTTGGTGTTTCAGGGTCCTGCCGATTCATAACACTGGCTTGGTGAATGATGGACTCTTGATGGATGGCATCGATAACAACTGCAACAAATTCTTTGTGCAGTCCCAATGATTTCCCCTTCGATAAAACCCGGCCCAATATGCGATTCCAGCGCTCAGGCTGATAAATGGAGATGTTGCTATTTCGCTTATACCCTCCTATTTGTTTTGAAAGCCCCATTCGCGTACTCAACAACTCGAACACCTCATCATCAATCTCGTCGATTTGCTGGCGGAGTTGATCGAGGTCCCTCCAAAACTGTTCATCGTCAGTGCCGGGTCTGCGCACGATAAGCCGGCTGACCATTTTGCCATAGCGCTCCGGCGTAATTTGCTGTTTGCCGTCGCTCCAGGCATCTGGAGGTGAGGGGTGTACCTCTGTCATCAGACCGTCGTAGTTCAAGTCTAGCGCCCGCTGAGCTACAGAGGCGAGGGTATCGCGGCGCCCACAGATATGGCTGTGGTCGCAAATGATTTCCAAATCTGGGAAGAGACGTTTCAATTCGAGGGGAATTTTCCAAAGCGGCACATTGCGGTAGTTTTTTTCACCATATTTTGAAAAACCACGGTGAACGGCGGCAATGCGCCGAATGCCAGCTTTGTAAACCCGCTCAATGGCACCAATCCAAAGTTCGAGATCTGCGTTTATGGGATTTTTGACCAAAACTGGAATGTCAAGCCCGGTGAGTGAATTGCTAATATCTTGTACCGAAAATGGATTGACAGTGGTTCGTGCTCCTATCCAGAGTACGTCGATGCTGTGCTTTAGGGCGGCCTCCACATGTTGTCCACTTGCAACTTCCGTCGTTACTTTGAGACCGGTTTCTTGGCGCACATTCTCCAACCAATGCAGGCCTTCAATACCGGCACCCTCGAAGGTTCCCGGCCGGGTACGCGGTTTCCATATCCCTGCCCGGAACAAATCGATTCCCTGAGAAACGAGGGCTTTGGCGGTGGACAACACTTGCTGTTCCGTTTCTGCGCTACACGGGCCAGCGATGAGAACCGGACGTTTGAGGGTCGTGAATACAGGTTTAAAATTCATGGTAATTGCCTTCAAGTTGCGGCAATGTTGACAATTTTTTGGCGATAATGTGAATTTTCAGGACTAGTTTGCGGCTGCTCCAAAAATCTTTCGCCGGGTAATTCCTATTTTTCCCAATCGAAACTACAAAAGTCAGCCATGCATAAGACCATTTCACAGCACCTATCGAAAGACCCCATATTAAAACCGTTGGTTCAAAAATTCCCTTTCCCGGAATTTGGGGAGTCCAAAGGGGTTTACCTCGATTTGCTCCGGTCCATTGTGGGCCAACAGCTTTCGGGCAAAGCCGCTGCAACTATTCACAACCGGTTTTTAGATTTGTTCCCAGACCGAAATCCAAAGCCCCTGCTACTCCAGGACTTGTCCATTGAAGATTTGCGAACGGCCGGTCTTTCGCGGCAAAAGGCAGCTTACCTCCAAAACGTGGCAACTTTTTTTGAATTTGAAAAAGTTACTAAAAATAAGCTTCAGGCTATGTCAGACACAACCGTTATTCAATACCTCAAACAAATAAAAGGAGTGGGAAATTGGACAGGAGAAATGATATTGATGTTCACATTGCGACGGCCAGATGTACTGCCCGTAGATGACCTCGGTATTCAAAATGCCATTGCCACGTTATACGGCATCGAGGAAAAAGGGAAGGCCCTCAGGGAAAAAATGGTCGAAGTGGCCGCACCTTGGCGGCCCTACCGAACTTATGCCTGCCATTTTCTATGGAATCATTTAAACAGTTGATTTAAAAGTGATTACCTTTAAAATACAATTTGTAAAGGGAGCCTTTGAAGACATGGCACAATTGTGCCGGCAATAATATAATTTATAAAAGGGCATAGAATTTCATTTCCAATTCATCTCCAATTTACAAATGATTCATGTGCCGCAAATTCCCAAGACACGTTTTATGAAGAAAAAAATTAACGCTATATATGCCCTGTTTTGGGCTCTTCTTGCAACAATGTTCCTGTCCTGGTCCAACAACCCTCCAAACGGCCACACAGGGGCACCTCCCTCCAACAATACCTGTTCCGCTTCGGCTGGAGGTTGCCATTCGGGTGGTACCATGTCAGGGAATATTACGCTGACCGGCCTCCCGGAAGCGATAACTCCAAACACCACATATTCTCTGATGGTCAAACTGACCAGGACAAACAGCACCCCTCAGCTCGGTGGATTTCAAGCCACTATTTTAGACGAGAGCAACGGATTTGCCGGGAGCTTTTCCAACGCAAGTTCCAACTCCACCATCCAATCGGAGAGCGGTATCACGTATTTCGAGCACAATCCTGCCGTGTTTTTTGGTGGAGGAGATGAAATAACTTACACGGTGGACTGGACCTCTCCGCCCAGCGGTTTTGACACAATTACCATGTTCACCGCCGCCAATTTTGCCAACGGCAACGGCAACACCGGCGGTGATTATATCGCCGTTCAAACGGCCACGGGCACGCTCATTGGAGCAGTAATTACGGTGGATTTCAGCATTACTAACGTTATTTGTTTCGGTGGCAGTGACGGAACTGCTACAGCCCTTCCTTCAAACGGAGGGGGTGGCCCCTACTTCTATTCATGGTCCACAGGAGATACCTCACAATCAATAGTTGGGCTACCTGCCGGCTCCTATGCAGTAACCGTCACAAATGGCACGGGTGGTGTGGGCACAAGTTCAATATCTATCACAGAACCTCCAATGCTGACTGTTGCTATCATCAACCAGACAAACATCAACTGCACAAATCCCATGGGATCTGCTACGGCTCAGGGCAGTGGCGGAGTTAGTGGATACTCTTACGATTGGCCGGGCGGATTTTCAGGCCAGACGGCTATTTTGGCGGCTGGTAGTTATATTGTCACGGTGACAGATATAAATGCTTGTACAGCGACCACCTCTGTCACCATTGAGGTGGAGCCGGACACCTTGCCTCCCGTCTCCATCGCTAAAAACCTGGAGGTGGCTTTGGATGAAAATGGTTTGGTTACCATTTCACCTTCAATGGTGGACGGTGGAAGCTTCGACAATTGCGCCCTGGATTCCATGTGGTTAGATTACGGATCTTTCAACTGCGATAATTTGGGTGAAAATGAAGTATTGCTTTCAGTTTGGGATGAAGCCGGGAATAGTGGAATTGACACGGCAATCGTAACAGTTATGGACCTAATACCTCCTGACATCACATGTCCTGAAAATATTGAAATTATGGGGTGCAATGAGGTAGTGATTGATTATCCTGCACCCACGACCTCTGATAATTGCCTGGTGGACAGCGCCTCTATCATTTCCGGCCTGCCATCCGGCTCATCATTTCCCGAAGGGGAAAATGAAATTGTCTGGACCGCTATAGACCAAAGCGGGAATGAGTCCACCTGCATGTTCACAATAACCGTTGTCAGCGTCCTGGATTTTACCACCTCTTTTACCCAGCCACTCTGTGCCGGCAGCATCAATGGTACTGCTACAGTTTTGCCCATTGGAGGCACGCAACCCTATAGCTACATTTGGGATGACCCCAATCAGCAGACCACGTCAACAGCGATTGGACTGGGCGTGGGAGCGTACACTGTGACTGTTACCGACTCCATTGGCTGCCAAACTCTGGCTACTATTGATGTTTCAGAACCTGCTCCATTGTTAATAACGGTGGATGAGGTGATCCCTGAAACGGGCAGTAACGCGGATGGTGCAATTTCCATCACGGTATCTGGGGGCGTGGGAGCATTATCAGCCGCATGGTCTTTGAACGGCAATTTCTTTTCGCCGGAAGAAGACCTGGTCGGTCTCAGCGCCGGAACTTACATGCTGCAAGTGTCCGATGAAAACGGATGTATTGTTGAAGATACGGTGGTCGTCGAAAATACGACCAGCACAGCAGTCCGGCAATTGGAAAACCGCATTTCCGTATTCCCAAACCCGGTGGCCAATTCGCTAAATATTGCCTTTGAATTGGAGGCTTCCAGGGAGGTCTGGGTAGGCATTTACGACCAAAAAGGGCAGCTTGTTTTACCGGTGATACAGAAAAATCTGCAATCGAAAATCCTTTCGATAGATATGTCGCAACTCAAACCCGGCCTCTTCAATTTGAAAATTGTGGCCGATGAGGAAGTTCTGATAAGAAGAGTCGTATTGAACCGGTAGATGCCTTATGGTTATGAGAAATACCGCATCATATAAGAGATGATGCTTCCAACGTTTTCGCGGGCATAGATGGCCATGGCTTTATCAGCCAAATAAGTATCTCGCGAATCGTAAAGATTCATCGTTGCGATGAAGATGATGTTTGACACCAAAGAAATAAACATGAGGCGGCGTTCGGAGTAGGGGATGCCGCATTTGCGGAAGTAGTTATTGAGATACCGGCAAATAGTGATCGCCATATAGCGCACATTTTCCGGTTGCAACTTTTCCAACGGCACATTATAGGTATTGATGAATGAACCGTAGTAGTGCTTGAGGCACCTGTGCGCCAGCTTCACAGCCAGGTTGTATTTACCGGCCATGATGGCTCCATCAATTCGAGAAAGGTATTTGTTGAGTTTTTCTGTATTCCAAATGGGACTCATGACATTTAAGAAATTTGGGACGCGGGAATATGGTTTCTCCAACTGTTTGCCTTATTAACGTTGCCAGGTTCAAAATAGCGGCAATGAAATGCTCAATTTTGATTTTTTTTTTGGAATACAAATTTAAACAAAGCCCGAATTGGCCGCTTATCTGAACCTGTTTATCAAACATGAATTGCTTGCAAAAGTCTTCCCGCTGTCATCTCTCCACCCTTTTTCTCTCCAAATCCGTAACCAGCTCTATTATACCGCCGTCAAAGCTGGTGTGCAAATTTTATGTGGACCATGTAAAGAATAGTCTTTTCTGGTTAAAGTCGTTTTTTTATTCTTCGACGAGCCGGTAAATATTCTTCATGCGTACCAGAGAATCTTTAAAATATAAACAATGGAAGAAATTACCGGATTGGTAGCCGTTATAGGCGCTTTTACCTCCTTCATTATCCTGATTTATTTGTTTTTCAAATCGCGCCAAAATATCAGGATGGCGCTGATAGAAAGCGGTAAATCTGCAGGTATTTTCAAAGAAGAGAGCAACCGCTTCCCGGCCTTAAAATACGGCATGGTATCAGTGGGTGTTGGCTTGGGGCTGTTGTTAGGTTCTGCTTTTGAAAGCGATACTTTTCCTGCCCCGCTCCCGCATTTTTCCATGATGCTCATCCTCGGCGGTGGCGGACTTATCCTATACTATATGTTCGTGAATAAAAGGAATAGCGACGACGACGAAATGGTATGACTACCTAGCTATTTTGCCAAAAAGAGAGAGGCGGCCAGTCGTACCGCCTCTCCAATATGAACACCCACTTATGATTAGTTCCTTGTGGTGTTTTGAGTTCCCCGGGTCAGAGACCCATTGGCACCCGGACTACAGGCTCCCACCAATGGGAATCATAAAACCGGCATTCACGCCGATATTATTATGTTGTACTTTTTCATGGACCAGCGGAATATCATACGGCTGGGTAAATCCATGCGAATAGCGGGCATCCACAAAAAACTGTCCTCCCCCTTTCGTGTTCAATGAAATACCGGCACCGGCCATACCTCCCAATTCCCATCGTTGGTAGCCTACCCTATTTAGGTCGATGTTTGTTTTATACAGGTCTACTTCCACCAATAATTTTGCCCGGGTTTTCAAGTCACCACTCATGGCATAGCCAACAGTTGGGCCTGCGAGAAGGTAAAAATTTGCAAATTCGTTACCGAATTTAGCTTTGGCAAGCAGTGGCATCTCGAGGTAGTGAAATCTTGAAACAGCAGTCACACCCACAGGCACCGGAAAGTCAAAGAGGTCGACATCAAACCCTTCTTTTATTTGAAATCCTTTTTGGAGGTAATTCAGTTCGGGTTGCAACGCAAAATTCCCGTTGAATTCAAGTTCAGAAACGACCCCGATATTAAAGGTGTTGATGCTTTTGAAATCGGGTAAAAATGAGGCGTCATTTACAAACCCCGGGACCCGTACATTGGCGCTCTGCACTCCGGTTTTTATCCCCACGGATATTTTTTGTGCCTGAGTCGTCAGGCCTGCCATTGAAATAAATAAGAAAAGAATGGCTTTCATTAATGTTTTCATGTCGATGTGTTTTTAAAACTCAAGTTGCGTTTCAGCTTGATTGCCCTTTGGTGTAATAGATAATAGCTTACATTTTTTCTGAAATAGTTGTTTAACTACCAGCTAATGCGCAACCTGGGCTTTGAAGTGAAGGACGGACGAAGTGTATCCACCGCACCGTCCTTAAATGTTCACATCTCCACGAACGACGCCGAAATGTTAAGGGTACCGTCATTTTAGTTAGGATTTTCCCAAAAGTTGGGCGGGAATGTTATCGGCATTAATATTGGCCATTTTGACCAAACTCGAGTTTAAGACCTTGGCGAATTGAGTGGACTTTTGAAAACTGGGTTGCGCCTTTTACCTAAAAACCAACCGAACGAGCCGGCTAATAATTATTAACTTTTGGTGGTCGCCCATTTAATCGGTTTCAGCTCCCATAAAATTAAAGAAATATTCACTCAAACCGTTTGAAAGCAATGAGCAGCCGGTCGGGAAGTTCACCGTCGGAGGCTTGGAGGTAGTCGTTGTAGGAACAAGGAATAAGGTGGTGCCGCGGGTCTCTTTTTTTGCTTTTTGCCGGAACCTGTAGCCACCAACGACCCGTTTTGTTGCTTTTCCAAAAGGTGAGTTGATAATCGTGGCCACGGAACTCCACAATGTATTCCATAAGGGCATTCATGGAAGCGGGGAAGTCATTTTGGCGATTGTAGAATCCATCGATAAAATACCAAATCAACTGGGCGAGTACACCGGCAGTGTGGCCGCCGGCGTCCAGGTCATTGCGGAAGCCATAGAACCCGATGGAAGTAAGTTTATCGCTCATTCCTGCGTACCGGCTAAGTTGGCAGGCCTCTTCACTGAAAAGGCCGCTGGGCGTAGGGTCCAATACGCCCGGTGCTTCAATGCCTTTGAGCGCCTGGAGGTTAAACCCCACCAAATCGGCATCCCGGATAAAAGGCTCGGCGTTGGACAGATTCGTGCGCAAGTTGCCCAGCCGAAAACAGTCGTAGCTCCGTTGTTTAATCTCATCCGATGCTGAATCCTTTAAAAAATGTGACTGGCAGCCGATGGCGCTGAAATGAAAGGGCGGGGTTTTCCCAAGTAAAATTGGATTCAAATAAAACGGCCCCGGTTCTTTCCGGGACGGGCTGAAGGCGAGAGTTTCATCTACCACCGTAAGGCTGACATTAGGTTTACAGGTGTGATGTGCAGAGAACTGGGCTTTCAGAAATTTGGCCTCCCGGCCAATGATAACAGGACAGATATTTCCGTTCAGCAACTCCAGCAAGAGCGGCGTGATTGTTTCGTCCCCCTCGCGTCGTACATTGCCCAAGTCGGCGATTTTAAGGTTCCCGAAGGGAAAACTCAGGCCGTACAGCGATTGGCGTACTACATTGGCCCCGGCTTCCCCAATACCAATTAGCGCAATTTTGGTACGCTTGAGATTGGGAATACGGTGAGCAAACTTTTGAATTTTTGTGCCAAAAGAAGAACCCCCAGAATCCAGTTCGGATAACAGCGTTGAATCTATGGGTTTTAACCAGTTCTCGAGCATCGTGAATATTTTAGGCGAAACGGGGGCAAATCCCGTCGCCATCTCAAAAGGTGAGGCAAATGTAAAAATTCAAAATTTACGAGTTCATATTAATGCCATAAACGGGCATTTGTAAATCCACGGATCATCCCCGATTTTTGGTCTACTGAGGCAATCCTTCCGCAGTCGCTGAAGGTAGCACAACAACCTGTCCCCTGCCCTTCAGGGGTGGCCTAAGCAACTATCTCCAGGGTTTTCCGTAAAATGTGGATATCTGAAAACGTGGCCGGCAATTACTTTTAGTCCATAAACAACATGAGAAAGTAAGTGCGTCGAAAAAATGTAGTCTTGAAAATACCATGCGCTGACCTGTTCTCACAATGCACTAAGCCGTGCATTTGACGTGAATTTCTATTTATTTAACTTTGCAAAAGTTCCGAATGAGAATAGACTTGAAAGAAACCGATAATTGTATTTAAAACCGATACTATGGCAAACTTTAGACTGCCGCTGCTACTCGTCTTTTTTTGGAACCTCCTTCAAGCACCCGCCTCCGCTCAAAATGGAGCGCCCCTCCCCTCTTCTCCGGAATACAGTGCCACCCCTTCCCACATGTGGGAATTCGGTCTGCACGGAGGAGCTGCATTGGGTTTTACCGATATCGATGTTGTGCCTAACTGGGGCGCCGGTTTCCATTTCCGCCGGGCTCTTGACTACGTTTTTTCCATCCGTGGAGAAACATTGGTCAGTGTGCTGAAAAATGAAGACCGGCAAGATGGCACAACCCAGACTGACTTCCAATCGGGTTCTTTACAAATGCTCATCTCTTTCAACAATCTCCGCTGGACCAACAAAAGAACCCGTATGGCCAACTTTTACGGATTCGCCGGAGGCGGTGCCAATCATTTCAAAGTAAATGTTCTAAATAAAATAAGCCCGCAACTCGCTCCTTTGAATACATGGCAAACACATGCTGACGTTGGCCTGGGTATTGCATTCCGCCTTTCGCAACGGTTTAATATAGGCTTTGAAACAAAAGCCTCCATATTGTTTGGCAAAAATGCCGACCGGCTCGATGGCATCGACCGGCGGG
>CAZPHZ010000025.1:7890-14673 GCA_964586035.1 uncultured Saprospiraceae bacterium | reverse complement strand
CACCGTCCCACAACGCCAGGCGGTGCTCCAAAATTTCCAAATCTGGATTATTCAACCGGCTGTAAATAAGGCCCAGCTTTTCTTTCTCTTTCTGCTCGCGCAGACCATAAGCCACCTCGAAGAAAGCCTTGCCCTCCTCGGCTTTGTTGAATACAAAAGTGGAAGTCTGAAAAATCGGGCACTTTATGGCACCTTCAGACCACTCGGGCCGGTACCCGTGGGACATCATCAGGCTCTCCGGATGGAACGTATGTTCTTTCATAATATTCAGTTATATATTTTCCAACAAAGGTAGTATTGATGGTTTTTTATTCCAATGCCATACATCATCAAAGAAAATAATGCTGGCATTTATTAGTTTTGCAGCAATTTTACCTTATTGCATTTATCAAAATCTCAGATTTTAGAATAAAATTCTGCTCTATGCCCGAACTCGACGCTACTGACCTGTCAATCCTGAATATGCTCCAGGATGATGCCCGTTGCACCAATAAGGAAATAGCCGCCAAACTGAACATGACCACTACCCCCGTTTTCGAGAGGGTGAAGCGCCTGGAACGAACGGGATTTATAAAAAAATATGTCGCCCTGCTCGACAGATACAAACTCGACTTACTTTTGGTGGCCTTTTGCAATGTTCAACTGAAAGAACATTCCGCCTTATTTTTGCAAAAATTTGAAAAAGACGCACAGTTTCTCGAAGAGGTGACCGAGGTTTATCACGTGGCTGGGCTCTTCGATTACCTTTTGAAAGTGGTGGTGAACGACATGGCTGCCTATCAAACTTTCGTGGCCGGAAAACTGGCTGCTCTCGATAACATTGGCCGCGTACAGTCGGCTTTCGTCATGAAAGAGATTTTGCATACTACGAGTTATAAGCTCAGTTGAGGTTTTTGTTCGACAAATAGTGAATGAAAAAATGAGCGAATGAAAAAAATAGTACTCCTCTCCCCCGCGCATCCCCTTCGAGGCGGCATTGCCGCTTTTAGCGACCGCTTTGCTCTGGAATTGCAACGGGCTGGTTACGAGGTCATCATTTATACTTTTTCGTTACAATACCCCAGTTTTTTATTCCCCGGCACTTCGCAATATTCCAACGACCCACCCTCGGAGGGGTTGGACATTCGGATAAAAGTGAATTCAATAAACCCGTTGAACTGGCTTAAAGTGGGGTTGGAATTGCGCCGCCTGCGCCCCGGCACGATAGTACCGCGCTATTGGCTTCCGTTCATGGGGCCATGCCTCGGCACCATTTTGCGCATCGCAAAATCCAACGGGCACACAAAGGTGGTGGCCATCGCCGACAATATTTTGCCGCACGAAAAAAGGCCCGGCGACCGATTGTTCACGCGGTATTTCATTGGAGCCATCGATGCCTGCATCACCATGTCCCGATCTGTGCAAGAGGATTTGCGGAAGTTCAACACCAAAATGCCTGCCTCCTGCATCCCCCACCCCGTTTACGACAACTATGGCGAAAAGGCAACGCGTGCTGCCGGACTGGCACATCTCAAACTCCCCCCAAAAACGCGCTACCTGCTTTTTTTCGGTTTCATCCGCGATTACAAGGGCCTGGACCTTTTGTTGAACGCAATGGCGGATGAACGCGTGCGGAAATTGAATGTGAAGCTCATCGTGGCCGGGGAGTATTACGGAAACAGGGAAGCTTATGAAAGGCTCATCCGCCAATTGCACATCGGAGAAAAGCTCATTATGAACACAGGATATATCCCGTCGGAGGAGGTGAAATACTATTTTGCAGCCGCAGATTTGGTGGCACAGCCTTACAAATCAGCCACGCAAAGCGGCATTTCACAGATGGCCTACCATTTCGAAAAGCCTATGCTTGTGACCGAGGTGGGCGGCCTGGCGGAAATAGTGCCGGACGGTGAGGCAGGATATGTGGTGCCCGTGGATGCCAGGGCCATCGCCGGCGCCATCACCGATTTTTTTCAAAATGACAAAGCCGCCACTTTTGCCAAAGGCGTGGCTAAAGGAAAACAACGGTTCTCATGGGCCAGCATGGTGGAGGGGTTGGAAGATTTGTGTCGAAAAATTCAGAACCCGTAAAATTCTGATGTTGGGGGCTATGTAAGTAGCGTGTTCAAATTATATTGTTGAGAAAGTGGAGGAGGTTGAAAGTGTTGAGCCTAAACGTTCCTGGACTTTCTCAACTTCCCGGCTGTTTCAAAGAGACATGTTATTTCGTGCCCGTCACTAAATCCGTTTTTTTGATTAAATCAGCGCAACCACGTAATTTGTGAACATTCATCATTCAATTAAATAATGGCTGGAAAACGCCGCACGAACGCAGAAAATAGCATGGTCACCCGAACCATCATTGTCTCGAGCTTTTTGCTCACCGGGCTTTTCATTTTTCTCTTTTTCATGGAGAGTTATCTGGCCAAAATCTTCCACCAATATGCCGGAGAGGTGACAACCGGGCTCATGCTACTGTCACTGTGGCTCGTAGTGGGCAGCGCCATCCGGACGGTATACAATCTAAAAAAAAGCACACCTGGCTGGAAATTGCTGCTCACCGGCATCTTAACGGCAGCAACAAGCGGTTTGCTCTATGCCGCCTTTCTCATCATTTATCCACAGGTTGCAAAATCACCACGTGCGATAGAAGTGACGGGAGCATCAGGCCTGCTGCTGTTATTGCTAACGTCCATCGCATTGGTCGTTTCTCTGATCGCCATCATCCACATAAGGGTGAAAAACAAGACGCTGAGCAAGGTGCTGGAATTCATCATCATGGTGGGCAGCATTTTGCTTTTCGTTTATTTTATCAACCGGTGAAATCCCTAAAATCGGGAAGCATTCGTCCTTCTCCTGCTTTTTCCTTTTATTTGAGGCTTCTGGTCGCAAGCTGACAAAATGCGCTGCGACACACCCAAATTTTTAATCATGAAGAAATTAGCACTTCACTGGAAGATACTCATTGGCATGGTAGCTGGCGTTGGATTTGGCGCACTTGCCACAAAGATAGGCTGGAGCGTTTTTGTCATCGACTGGATAAAACCCTTTGGCACCATTTTCATCAACCTGCTCAAACTCATCGCAATTCCGCTTATCGTGGCATCGCTCATCAAGGGGGTTTCCGATTTAAAAGACATCTCCAAACTTTCGGCCATGGGCGGGCGAACCATCGGCATATACATCATCACGACCATCATTGCCATTTCGGTGGGGCTGATCATTGTAAATGTAGTGCAACCAGGCCACCTGGTGGAAGAAACCACTCGGATGGAAATGATGGACAAGTTTGGTGGCGACGCTGCTTCTAAAATCAAAGCTGCCACGGAAAAGAAAGATCAATCGCCCCTTCAACCGCTGATAGACTTAGTGCCAGACAACATTTTTGGAGCGGCCACCAGCAATGGGAAAATGTTGCAGGTGATATTCTTCGTAATTTTTTTCGGCATCGGTATGATACTCGTGCCGGAAGAGAAGGCACGCCCTGTTAAGAAATTCTTCGACGGCGTAAACGAGGTGGTGTTGAAACTCATCGACCTCATCATGCTCTCAGCACCTTATGGGGTATTTGCCCTTTTAGCTGCTTTAGTTGTAGAGTTACCGAGTGCCGACATCTTCATCGCCTTACTCGGATATGCAGCATGCGTGGTTTTCGGGCTTCTTTTAATGATTGGCCTATTTTATCCCACCGTAGTGAAAACCTTCACAAACCGGGGGTTTTCCTTCTTTTTCAAAGGAATGTCACCAGCCCAGTTGCTGGCGTTCAGCACCAGTTCCTCAGCGGCCACGCTGCCTGTTACGATGGAGCGGGTGGAGGAGCATCTCGGAGTAGATGAAGAGGTGGCGAGTTTTGTACTGCCCATCGGAGCGACGATAAATATGGATGGAACGGCACTCTATCAGGGGGTGGCTGCCGTGTTCATCGCCCAGACATTTGGTCTCGAGTTGAGCCTCGCAGCTCAACTCGGCATCATCGTCACGGCCACCTTGGCGTCTATCGGCTCTGCGGCAGTGCCGGGAGCGGGCATGGTCATGCTGGTCATCGTACTGGGACAGGCGGGCATCCCCGAAACCGGATTGGCGCTTATTTTTGCCATCGACCGGCCGCTCGACATGCTGCGTACCGTGGCCAATGTAACGAGCGATGCCACGGTCTCCATGCTCGTGGCAAAAAGCGTGGGCAAACTCGGCGAACCAAAAGTAAAGGAGTGGGATGATAACTATCCGAAATAGCCGGCGGACTCAGCTTTTAAATTCCAGAAGAAAATCTTTTACAGTGGCATTGAAAGCCTGCTCTTCTCCAAAATGAAAAAAAACCTCGACCGGAAGCACCATCACGGGCAACTTCTTTTCGATGAGCCACTGCCGGTGTAACATCAGCCGCATGGCGTCTTTTTCCGTGGTGATGATGAGTCTCTTCCGGCCCGTCATTGCAGCAAATTTCTGTTCGATTTTTTCGAGGTCCGATTCATCGAAATAGTGGTGGTCTTCAAATTCCTGCACGCGTACACTGCCCAACTTTTCATGTAAAAAATCCAGTAAATAATCTGTGCCGGCGATGGCACAAACGAGCAATGCATTAATGTCGCCATTCAATTCCATCTTGTAATTTGGATTCAAAATGTAGTACGGCGCTAAATAGCGATAGCTGGAAAAAAATAGGCGCTGATGTGGAAAGGGCTTGATTTCAGCTGAAAGTGCCAGCCGTTCCTCCTGTCCGATGTCCCCGGGGCATTTGGAAACGACGATGACATCGGCGCGATGATAAGCGCTGCGCCATTCGCGCAGCCTGCCCGACGGCATTAGATAGTCCCGTGTAAATGGCTGGCTGTATTCGGTAAGCAAAATGTTCAGACCTGGATGCACCGAGCGGTGTTGAAAGGCATCGTCGAGCAGAATGGCCTGCGTGACAGGGTTCTTTTGAAGTATTTCAGGGATGCCGAGTGACCGGCTCTCGCAGACTGCCACAAAGACGTCCGCGTATTTTCTTTTGAACATCAGTGGCTCATCCCCCACTTCGAGAGCAGTATTCCGCGGGGTTACGATTTGGAACCCGCTGGTTTTGCGACGGTAACCCCTGCTCAGAGTGGCCAGATCGAGATGGAGCCGCAGCAACCGGATGAGGTATTCGATGTGCGGGGTTTTACCCGCGCCACCTATCGAGAGGTTGCCAACAGAGATGACCGGCACGCTGAATTTCACGCTCAACAAAAGGTTTCGCCGGTAGAAAAAATCACGAAGGCTAACTCCCAGCCCATATAGCAGTGAAAATGGTAATAGTAAAATTCTTATGAGGGGGTCTTGAAACACGGTTTAGTTGTTAGTTGATGGTTGGCATACAGAGCGTAATAGCAGATGTACGAATGGCCCTTAGAGACGGCCAAAGCATAAAACGCAAATGTAGCCAATTGGTTATCTTCGGAAGAAGTAACTTTGCCGCTGCATGAATCAAATATGCCATTACCGGTACCGTTGCCGCAGTTGCGGGGCCTTTTGGGCCGCTATTATTTTATTGGGTCTATGCTCCCACTTCAGTGTGAGCGGACAATCCGGCGCTCCGGGGTATTCATCCGATGTGCCGGAGGAGTTGAATTACGTCACCGTCAAACACATTTACATCAGCGGCAACCGGCGCACCCGGCCGGAAATCATTTTACGGGAACTGGATTTCGCCGAAGGCGATACCATCTCGCTCGCCACATTGGCCCGGCGCATCGAGCAAAACCGATTCAAGGTGCTCAATACCGGGCTTTTCACTTCCGCACGCATCAATTTTAAAGAATGGGAAGGTGCCACAAATTTCGTTGGGCTTGAAATTACGGTGAAAGAGGGGTTGTATATACTTCCGTTTCCCATCCTGGAACTGGCCGACCGGAACTTCAACATTTGGTGGGACACATACCACCACGCCCTCCGGCGGCTCAACCTCGGGGTGCGGTTTTATCACATGAATTTTACCGGCCGCAAAGATGTACTCAAAGCCGTGGTCCAGTTTGGTTTTACCAAAAAATACGAGCTCAACTACACGCTGCCTTATTTCAACAAACACAGAAACTTAGGCCTGAACCTAAACTTTCTCCACACCCGCGAAAAGGAAATCGGCTACACGACGAGTGGCGACCGCCTGTTGTTTAGCCGCAACAGCAGCAAGCCTTTGTTGCAGCGGTTCAGGGCAGGGGTGGGTTTACTCTTCCGCCGAAAGCTCGACGTTTACCACCAGTTGAACCTGACATTTCACCAAAATATCATTCATGAATCGGTGCCAACAGAGTTGAATTCAGACTTTTTCCTGTCTGGTCTGCAACAGCGGTATATGGCACTTTCGTACGAATTTGTGCTCGACAAGCGCGACATAAAACCCTATCCCATCAAAGGATATTATTTTAAGGCTACTGCCGCTAAAAATGGCTTTGGCTTGCGCAGCGACCTGAACGCGCTGGACCTCACCGCCACCTATTTTCATTATTTTCCGTTGGCAAAACGCTGGAGTTTAGAGTTAGGGGCAAAGGGCAAGACCTGTGTGCTCCGTCAAAAGCAGCCTTATTACAACAGCGTGGCGCTCGGATACCTTTTGGATAATATCCGCGGCTACGAGTATTACGTCGTCGATGGCCTGGATTATGCCTATCAAAAAAGCAGCCTGCACTTCCAACTGACAAAAAAGACCGTAAGCTTGGGCAAACACATGCCCTTGGAGGCCTTTAAAGAAATGCCGTTAAAGTTATATTTGTCGTTGCATAACGAATGGGCTTATGTCAACAATCCTTTTTACAAAGAAGGGAACTCAATGAGCAACCGGCTGCT
>CAZPHZ010000025.1:0-7790 GCA_964586035.1 uncultured Saprospiraceae bacterium | reverse complement strand
CTTATGTCAACAATCCTTTTTACAAAGAAGGGAACTCAATGAGCAACCGGCTGCTATGGGGTACCAGTCTCGGCCTCGACATCGTGATGTACTACAACAAAGTATTCAGCCTGGAATTTAGCCGCAATCACCGAAATGAGTTCGGGTTTTTCCTCCATTGGGCATTTGCGTTTTAACATGAATGACGACCGAAGGAAGTCCCGTTCCGAAAGCAGGGATGACCGCGCTGCAGGAACGTATGAGCAGCGCTGAGATTTGAACAGGGAAAAAAAATTAATCAAAAACAGAAACCATTTTATTGTGCAAGTAGCAGTTTTTAGCCAATACTTAAAAACCGGCGATGTGCCATTCGTCCAGACTCTTTTCGACAAGCTGGAGGAGAAGGGTATCTCTGCCTTTTTGTATGCTCCATATCTGAAGTCGTTACATGGCCACATCGAGTTCAGAACCGATGTGGGAATCTTTGAAGGTTATGAGGATTTTAAAGAACACCATTTCGATTTTGTCATCACCCTCGGTGGCGACGGCACGATATTAAATGCGGCTACGCTTGTCCGGGATACCCTCGTCCCCATTCTCGGTATCAACCTGGGGCGGCTTGGATTTCTGGCGACTATAACTAAACAGTATATTGCTGATTCAATCGATTCTTTGATAAAAGGACATTATCATATTGGTGGCCGGAGCACTTTATTTTTGGAATCCAACCCGCTGATATTTGGAGATATTTCCTTTGCACTCAACGACTTCACACTCCTCAAACGGGACACCACCTCTATGATTACCATTCACACTTTTGTGAATGGTGAATACCTCAATACGTATTGGGCAGACGGAATTGTCCTGGCCACACCCACCGGCTCCACGGGATACTCATTGAGTTGCGGAGGGCCGATAGTATTCCCCGATTCGCATACCTTTGTTCTTACACCTGTGGCCCCGCACAACCTCAACGTGCGGCCATTGGTCATCGCTGACGACTCGGTCATATCATTTGAAGTAGAAGGCCGCTCCGATAATTTTCTTTGCACACTCGATTCACGCAATGAAATCATCACCTCTGAGGTCAAATTGAACCTTCGGCGGGGTGATTTCAAAATAAAACTCGTGCTCCTTAAAGACATCGGTTTTCTCGAAACCATTCGCAACAAACTTGCATGGGGAGTAGATTTGAGGAACCGGTAGCCTTTATCAATTCTGTGATTTGCCCGGTTTATTACCATTTCGCATGCCCGTTGAAGGCAAAAGTGTTTTTACGACGAGTTGGAGTAATTGGCACACCATCCAATTCATTGGAAAATAAATTGCATTTTCATTGAGGTAAAAACGTAAATAAGCGTTTAATACCCAATGTGAAACAAGGCATCCCCAGTACCGACTACCGGCGAGTTATTCTGGCCGATGATATAACCATCGCGCCTGGCCACCACGTGAATTTCGTCCTGTCCGAAGGGGTCATTGATAACACCGAGAGGTTCGCCCTTTCGCACACCTTGCCCCGACTGCTTCCACCAGCGGAACATTCCCGGACGTGCGGCACGAAGCCAGGTCATTTTTTCGATATTGATAGTGGGTGCTGCAGGGGGTGCTTCTGACAACATGCCTTTGGAAAAAAGTACCCGTTTGATACCTGCCAAACCCTTTTCAATGGCGAAGCCGTCGAACCTCAGGTTTTCTCCCCCCTCGAAAACGAGGATGGACTTGCCCGCTTCAAAGGCCGTCTTGCGAAGCGATTTGGGGATGGGCCGGTTGGCGATGGTAAAAGGTGCCCCGAAGGTCTCCGCCAATTCCCGGCTACTCTCATGCCCCCGGGTGTATCGGATTTGAGGGTAGTTGTAGTTGCTGTTGCCGCCGGTATGGAAGTCCAAACCAAAATTTATCAGCGGCAAAATATTTTTGGTGAAAATATGCGCCACGCGGGCCGCCAGCGACCCCCTTGCCGAGCCTGGAAAACTGCGGTTCACGTCTTTGCCATCGGGCACATCTCGTGAAAAATTGTTGAATCCATAGACGTTGAGCACGGGAATGACTATAACGGTGCCCCGGAGCAATTCTTCAAACATGCGGCGGGCGATGGTCCGGCGCACTATTTCCACGCTGTTCACTTCGTCACCATGTACCCCGGCAAGCACTGCTACCACCGGCCCAGGTTCCGAACTGCGATAAACGTGCACGTTCAAATAGATGCGTGTATCGGAGGGCAGCCTGCCAACTTTCAACCGCACGATAGCTTTTTCTCCGGGCTCAATGGTTGTATTGTTAATTAACATGCAAAGGTGTTTTTCTCGGAAAGTAAAAGTTATCAACTTTTGAATGGTTGTCAAATTTTAGCAGTTTTATTTCCTCAGGACAAGGCGATTTTACAGGCCATCACATCGCCCGATTTTGCCTGCCACCAGATTTTCCTCTCTTTTGGCCGGCCATGAAAGTTTTTCATCACCTTTAATTGTTCATATTTGCCATCATAGTACAAACTTCTATGACTGAACCCATACCATTCTCCAAACCTGTACGGCAATCCTCCTTCGCCATCGTATTCATTTTGGGTAAAACATTCAAAATGCTTTTGCGGCAGTTATGGGCAGTCATTCTCATTTTGTTGTTCAATCCAAAGAAGCAGATGTTCAACGGCTTCACCATTTTCTTTTTGGCGCTGGCGGGGATAGGTGCATTCATTTCTATTATTTCCTATCTCAATTACTATTTTTTTATAAAAAACGGTGAGTTACACCTCGAAAAAGGGGTGCTGCGCAAATCAAAAATAAACATCCCACTCAACCGCATCCAAACTGTCAACTTCAAACAGACGCCGCTGCATCAAATATTCAACGTAGTGAGCATCGAGATAGACACAGCTGGCTCCGCCGGAAAAGAATTCTCGCTCCATGCCCTCAAAATAAATAAAGCCCGGGAACTTCGCGATTATGTGGAAAACTATAAGTCGAAATTGGCCGTTGCTGCAAAAGGGGCCCATGGCATGGAAGAAGGACTTGAAAATGAATCCCCAGAACAGCCAGAAGACCAGCTTCCTCAACGAGAGTCAAAGCTGCTGTTCCGCCTCACGCCGGCCGATTTGATGAAAATTGGTGTCAGCCAAAATCACCTTCGCACGGCAGGTATTATCATGGCCTTTTTCTTCAGCTTTCTCGACGACCTGGAAAATGCGATGAACTTCAACCTCAGCAATGAACTCGGTAAACTGCCGGGTATGGTTCATTCCCACGAGGGCCTTTTTTACCTGATAACCGGCATCCCTTTTTTCCTGGCGATTTCATTTCTCTTCACCCTCGTGCGTACCATCCTGCGGTATTTCGACCTGCAATTCTGGCGGACGGAGCGAGGATTCAAAATGGTCAGCGGTCTGTTCACACGAATTGAAATCTCCGCCAATTTGAATAAAATTCAATTCTTGCGGTGGAGCAGCAGTCCGTTGAAACGCCTCTTCGGCATGATGTCCGTTCAGTTGTTGCAGGCTGCCAGCGTGAAGGTTGGCCGGAAGTTAGCCGTCAATATCCCAGGGTGTTATCGTCAACACCTGGCGGCCATTAGAGACAGTTATTTTCCCGAAGAAAAAAACCAGGACTTTGAAGTGCATCTGGTGCATCCACGCATTATCCGGAGGCAAATAATATTACAAGGCTTGTTACCGGTGGGCTTGCTCATGCTTTTTACACATTCCTGGTTAGGCAGTTCCATCTGGATTTGTGCATTGTGGCTGTTCCCGGCACTGTGGCTCAGCATCCGCTACCATCGAAACTGGAGGTGGCACATCAGCGAAGACGGCCTCCGCACGGCATGGGGTGTCGTCAACAGGCGCGGAGTGTTGCTGCAATGGCATAAAGTGGAAGCTGTCACCCTGCGGCAATCGTGGTTTCAGCGGCGGTATGGCCTATCCAGCGTGGTTTTCTTCACGGCAGCAGGTGCCGTAAAAGTGCCGTACATTCCACTCGAAAAAGCGGAGGCCATTCTGAATTTCGTTTTGTATAAAATAGAAATTGACGAACGGGAATGGATGTAACCTAAGCCCGCATGTTAGCCAACAGTTTTTGAAATGGATAGCGCCATAAAAGCAGTAGTATGAAAGACAGGATTTTTTTCATAGGCCTGATTCCGGGCATCGAAATACAGCGGGAAGTAACGGGTTTTAAAAACGAATGTTCAGAAAGATTTGGCGCCAGCCATGCGCTGAAATCGCCCCCGCATATTACACTGATTCCCCCGTTCAGGTGGCCAATCGGACAGCTGACAGCACTGAAAGAGACCCTCGATATGTTCGCCCTCGGGCAGGAGCCTTTCGATATAGAATTGAGCGATTTCAACTGCTTCAGATCCCGTGTACTTTACGTGGATGTAGTTCCCAATGCAAGCCTTTTGCAACTGCAAGGAATGTTGCAGAAAAAATTGTCGAAGGCTCATGGGCTGCCAGCAAAAGATGGCCGCCGTTTTCATCCACATATGACCATCGCCCATCGCGACCTCGTTCCGGAGCATTTTACCGAAGCCAGGAAATTGTTTTCCGAGCGGGAATACCGGCGCAGCTTTTCTGCCTGCAGAGTTACATTGCTGCGTCATGACGGCGGAATCTGGCACATCGAAGGCCATTATTTTTTCGAATAAGGGTGTTAATTCCATACCTCATACCGGGAACAAAGCGTTTCTTTCCGCGTGACATCCTTAATTTCGTTCGGGGATTTATTTTCTTTGCAAAATAAATTCTCTTTTCCTCAGACATTCAGCGACAATCATTACCCTGCAAGTGGGGATTCTAAAATATCAATGCAGAACAAAACCAAAAATATATACGCTCACCTTGCAGCCGTTATCGCCGTTCTGTTTTTTGCGTCCGTTGTTGTAAAAGCGCAATCACTTTTTCCTATTAAAAAAGACAAAAAATGGGGCCTGATGAACTCGGACGGGCAACTGGTACAGCAGCCGGTTTACGACGCCATCGGCGAGTTCAAACAGTTCGGTTACGCCGTTATGCAGCGCAGTGGTAAAGTCGGTATGCTGAGCAACAAAGGCTCAGAAGTGGTATCCCCTGAATTCGACGACCTCAAAGTGCTCGACAGCACGCTCATTTCGGTGATGAGCAATGGCCGGTGGAAGGTCATCAATCTGGAAGGCCGGACGATACTGAAACCAGGTTACGAGCGGGTACAGTTGCTGAACCCAGGCTCGTCCTCCCACCGCAGCTACATCGCATTTTTAGTAAAAAAGAAATGGGGGATTGTGGATGGCATTGGCCGCGTGGTGGCCCTGCCGAAATACGACGAAGTCAGTCTGCTGGCACATGTGCCGAAGCACGTGCCGGGCTTTTTTTTCCAAACTGAAAATGACGGTCTCCTGGGGCTGCTCCTGCCCAACGGATTTGAGGCTCTTCCTCCCCAGGCTGAAGAAATCAGGATTTATAGCGACAACCTTTATTTTTTCAAAAAATACCGGAAATGGGGAGCTATAGACCCGCAGGGTGTAACTGTTCTCGATGCTGTTTTCGACCACTTTAGCCGGCTTTCCGATAATTTTATAAAACTGGTTGCAGGCAAAAAGGCATACCTGTTTTCACAGTATTACAACAAGCTCGTGGCACAAGGCGGCTTCGATTCGTATTACCCTTTTTCCGAAGATTATGCGCTTTGCAAAAGCAATAGGCTGCTTGGCCTCCTCGACCATTGTGGGAACCTGGTACTCAAAACCCTGTACAACGAAATTCAGCCCTACGGAGGAGATCTTTTTCGTGCTAATTTAAATGGGAAATGGGGCATCGTCACTGTCGGTGACCAGGCGCTCATTCCTTTCGACTACGACTACATTGCCCCAATGAAAAAGGGCCTTTGCGTCGTGATAAAAGACAAACAGCGCGGAATCGCCAATTTCCGGGGAGAAGTGGTTGTAGCCCCTGCTTTCGACGCCATCGAAATCGACGAAGCAAAAGCAAAGGCATACAAGAATAGCAAGCTCGCCGTGTTCAACTTCGGAGAGGATGGCCGCCTCCGGGAAGAAAGTAATTTCAGTAAACATTTCACTATCCACATCACCCGTGAAAATCTGCGCCAACCCTGGCAGTGGGGACAAAGCGAATCCCCTTATTTACTTAATAAATTCGAGTGGTTCTATTCCCCCAAGAAAGACAAATGGGGACTTCGCCGCCTCGACAACGGCAGCGTTCAAATCGAGCCTTCTTTCGACCAAGTACAAGTGGAAAAGGAGTTGGGTCTCACACTCGTGGGCATCGATATGAGGCAGGAAATGGATTACAACCGCACTTCCTACCGATACGAAATGGCATTTGGCCTGGTGCAAAATGATACGGGCCTTCTCGTGCATGAGGTGGACTTGGTCGATGTGAGGCTCAGCGATTTTGAAAAGGGATTGCCCGCTGCACGATGCTCGTTTTTAAATGGCCGTCATGGCTTGGTCAGCCGTATTGGGAAGGTTCTTCTGAGTGATTTTGTCTTCATCGGCGATTTTCACGATGGAGTGGCCCGCGCCAGTTTGAAAGGCCGGTTGTCCGCCACACTCGACCCTCACGTCAACAATCTTGGCCGCCTCCAGGAATTTCTCGACGACCAACTTGCCCCAATTTCCCTCGCCGATTATACACTGGACGACCTTAAGTTGGACAAAGCCGGTTTGCTCACTTGCGAGGACTGTGCCTGGGGCTATATCGATACCCTGGGCAATATGCCCGTAGCCCCCAATTTCACTTTTGCCAAAGACTTCGTCAACGAGGTGGGCATCGTGGCAGACGGCGGCAAATGGGGTATGGTTGACAACGCGGGAAAGCAACTTCTTCCCTGTAAATTCGATGAACTGGGATTTCTTGAAGACACCGGCAACAAGGTGCTCCGGGTTTTCAAGAAAGAAGAAAAATACGGATTGATAGACACGCTTGGCCGCCTTGCCGTGAGCGTCCAATACGAAGATATTGGCTTGTTGAGCGAGGGCCGTCTCGCCGTGAAACGCAATGGGAAATGGGGTTTCGTGGACCCCAATGGCCGTGAAGTGGTGCCCTGCCGGTTCGATGAAACGATGATTTTCAGCGAAGGCGTTGCCGCAGTACGTGTCGGTAGCAAATGGGGGTTCATAGACAAAAACGGCAACGTGGAGTTGGACTTCGTTTTTTCCAAAGCCGGGAATTTCAAAAACGGACTGGCCCCGGCGAAAAGAGAAGGGCCCCATTACGGCTACATCGGACGCAATGGAGATTGGGTCATTGCACCGAAATTCCCCCGGGCTCATGATTTCGACCGCGGAGAGGCAAGAGTCGAAGATATGGCAGGCGATTATTTCCGGACGGGATTTATCGATACCACCGGCATCTACATCGTGAAGCCGAAATTCGTATCGGTGACACCATTCAATGAATACGGTCTCGCTGTTGCTGCCCTTGGTGGCAATCCCATGAAATATGGTTTGGTGAACCTCAAAGGCCATGTAATAACTTCGCACCCATTCCGGAAAATACTACCATTCAGAGAGGGCCTGGCCAAGGTTCAACTCCACAATAGTTATGGGTTCATCGACACCACCGGCCGATTGGTCATACCCACTGAGTTTCAAAAGGTCAGCGACTTTTCGGAGGGCAAAGCCGCCGTGTATTATGAAGGCCGGTGCGGTTTTATCGACTCAAAAGGGAACTGGGTGGTTGAGCCGGAATATTCGCGATGCCTGGATTTCCGCGACGGGAAAGCCATTGTCTTCAAAGGCGGACGGCGGGCCGGTCTCATCGATGCCGCCGGCAACCTCGTCATCGAGGCGGGCCTCAACAGACTGCTCGACCTCAAAAACCG
>CAZPHZ010000024.1:0-14701 GCA_964586035.1 uncultured Saprospiraceae bacterium | reverse complement strand
GGGGTACGAAGGGCGTCGTATATGTAGGTGTCGGGCATGGTGTTGATTGAGAATTGAGAATTAAGAATTAAGAATTGAGAATTGAGAATTAAGAATTAAGAATTAAGAATTAGGAATTAGGAATTAGGAATTAGGAATACCCCTGCGGGGTAGGAAGGTAAAATTAAACAACTCAGTTGAATCGCGTGGGGATATTAGATACGGCCGGGCCGGCTTCGTTCGAAAAATGGGCGACTGCTATTTTACGTAAAGCAAAGGCCTATGAAGTTTATGAATCCTCATAGGTCTCAATTTGGCACTAAACAATGCTCTCTGGGTATGTCTCGTTGCCGATATCCTGCTTATGCGTAATGCTCCATCATTCTCTTTATGCGCAGATTTCTATGACGCTGGGAACGGAATACCCCATATAGAATAACGAGGAGGATGGGAAGGCCGAAGTTGAGGTACTTCATAAAATTCCGTTTCCCGGCGTTCTCGTCGCCGAGGTATTCCTCTTTGATGGGGCGGGTGGCGATACCTTTTGTGCGAAGGGCAATGAGGCCTGTGTCGTCGGAAAGCCAGTCGATGGCATTTACCATCAGGTTTATGTTGTCTTTATTTTGGTTGCCTCGCTGACCGGATACGGGGAAATCTCCGTCGCCGATGACCACTATTTGTCCGCCGCCTGCGAGGCCGTCGAGAATGCCGCCGATTGTAATGTTGGACATTTGAAAATCTGCTGCGGAGTATTTTTTATTGACAACATCGAAAGTCGTTGGGGCGGGTGAAAGTGCAGCCTTTGCTGATGTAGTGAGGATGGGCGTGAATGTACCCTCCGTGCCGGTGTAGTTCACCGGACTGGCGAATGGTAGTATCACCTGCTCCAAACCTTTAGTAATGGCGTTGTCCGGGAATTGTTTTATCAATGGCAGGTACGGAAATGCCACTTGCGTGTTCATAGTGAAAAATCCCTGCTGTTGCTGCACGGTCACCGCTCCGCTTTGGGCGTCGAGGACAAACGATGGCTCGACGTTGATACCGTGGCTTTGCAGCCAAGTTTCAACTCCCGTGGTCACCACCGACCCGCTTTGGTTTTGCAGGTTGCCGTCCACCCGGTTGATGGCGGCGAAGATTTTGCCACCGTTGGCGAGATAGCTGTCGAGTTTGGTGAGTTGTGCTGGTGGAATGGAGTCCTTGGGTGCCACGATTGCGATGGCTTTAAACTGCTGAAGGTCCAGCCCCTCATCGTCGAGGTTTACCGGCATCACAGTATACAAAATGGACAATGACTGATAGACCTGCCCCAGGTCCTGAAGTGTGGGTGTTCCGTATCCCTGTACTACGCCAATGTAAGGTTTATTGACCACCGACATTTTTTTGATGCTGGTGGAAAGGGAGTATTCCATTCCCTCGCCAGACATCACAACCGGAATTACCTCCGTCTGTTCATTCATCTTCAGCACCGCACCGAGGAAAGCCCGCTGCTGTTTGCTCTGGTCCTTTTCCCGAACGCTGATGACGACGGGCCGAATGCCATTTTGCACCGCCTCGTTTTCTTTTTCTTTATTGGCGTTTGGGTTGATAAATTCATAGTCCACCATCCGTTTGGAAGTATTGCCGTACTCGACGAGCATCTCCCGGAAATCTTTCCTGATTTTACTCATTTCGGGGGGCATGTCTTCCGAAAAATAAGCTGTAACTGTCACCGGGGCGTCCAGATTTTTCAGGATGTCCTTGGTGGCTTTGCCCAGGGTGTATTGGTGGCCCTCCGTGAGATCGAGTCTGGTGAAGAATTTTTGGGATAAGACGTTGACCAGCAACAATATGCCAGTGAATAAAAGGATGCTTACAACTGTTATCTTTTTCATGGTTGAAGGTGATTCAGGTCAATGGTGTTTTTTACTTTGTCTTTGAAATATTCCACTCTGACAGAAACAGCCCCAGGACGATGATGGTGCCAAAGAAAAATACGTCTTTGGTGTCGATGACCCCTCGGGAAACAGAATCAAAATGTTCTGAAATGCTGAGCATGCTGAAAAATTCGCCAGCCCAGCCGGTGAATCCCGAGGCAATGATGTCGAACAAAAAATGAAAAAATATACCTATGAACAGCGCCAACAGGAATGCCACTACTTGGTTATTTGTCATGCTGCTGGCAAACAGCCCGATGCTGATGTAAGCCCCACTCATGAGCAGCAGGCCAAAATACCCGCAAAGAGTGGCCCCATGGTCGAGGTTGCCGAGGCTGGCCACGCTGAAATAATAGGGCAGGGTAAATGCCAGTGCGATGCAAACCATGAGAAAGCAAGAAAGGAACTTCCCGGTGACCACCTGCCGGTTGGTCACGTTTTTGGTCAAAAGCAACTCAATGGTGCCGGTGCGCCGTTCCTCGGCGAATTGCCGCATGGTGAGGGCCGGAATGAAAAAAAACAGCGTCCATTTAGCCACGCCGAAAAAAACGGCGAGGTCGGCCTGTTTGCGCAAGAATACATCTGCGCCATAGAGCCAGGTAAAAAATCCGCTAAACCCCAGAAATGCCACGATGATGATATAGGCAATGAGGGTGTCGAAATAGGAATTAAGCTCTCTTTTTGCGATAACCCAGGTTGGATTCATTACTAAAAAGGATTTTGATTATTGGTTTACTGTCAGGTCACGGAAGATGTCTTCGAGCCGCGTTTCAAAAGGAATCATTTCAGTGAGCGGCCATTTGTTTTTTACACATAATTTGAAAATCTCCCGATTGGAGGTGGCCTCCGCAGTGCTCTGGATTTCAAAGCGATGCGCATCTTTGTCGAGTATATCCACCATGGATACCGTGGGCAGGCTGCTCAATTTTTCATAAATAGCGTTCAGATCGCCGTCTTCGATGCGCACACGCAACACCTGCTGCCCCTGGGCTTGCTTGCGCAAAGTGGCGGCGGTACCATCGGCCACTATTTTGCCTTTGTTGATGATTAAGATGCGGTCGCATGTGGCTTCTACTTCCGGCAGGATGTGTGTGCTGAGGATGACTGTTTTTTCCTTGCCGATGTTTTTGATGAGCGCCCTGATTTCCACGATTTGATTGGGGTCGAGGCCGGTGGTTGGTTCGTCGAGGATGAGGATTTCAGGATCGTGAATCATGGCTTGCGCCAGCCCCACTCGTTGACGGAATCCTTTGGACAGTTCACCGATTTTTTTGTGTTTTTCCACGTCGAGGCCGCAAAGACGCACCATCTGGCGCACCTTTTCGGGGATTGCTGCTTTTCCGATGCCTTGAATGGATGCACTAAAATCGAGGTAATCCAGCACGGGCATTTCGTGGTAAAGTGGGTTGTGTTCAGCTAGGTATCCAATATGGCGCTTGGTCTCGCCGGATTCCACTGATTTTCCTCCGATGAATACATCGCCAGCATCCATCTCCAGATAGCCGGTAACGATTTTCATGGTTGTGGTTTTCCCGGCGCCATTGGGGCCTAGAAAACCGAGGATTTCTCCTGTTTTCACTTCAAAGGAAATGTTGTCGACAGCTTTTTGGTGGTCATAACTTTTAGTGAGGTTCTGAATTCTAATGTCCATAATGGTTGCGGAATTGGCTTTGTGAGCGAATTTGGCGTATTCGTTGCGTTAGCAATTAGAAGCGCAAAACTAAAATTCAAAAATGAAAAATCCGGAAAGTTTAAAAATCATTAACAGGAACAGCCAAAAACTCGTGCAACTTAATACTTTTCTTATGAAATACAGGTCAATGAAAAATGTAATTTTTGTCTTCATTTTTAGTGCATGCCTTGCCGCCTGTGAGCGGCCAAATACCACCTTGGAGAGTGCCAATAACGGGGGACTTGATCTGACAAAATATGAACTAACGCCCATCCCCGGCACAGATGTGCAACGGGCGGTCAGGATAGGGGAGAACGGCCGGATAAAAGAGTTGGGTTTGATCAGAAATGGTATGCGCGAAGGAGCTTGGGCTACCTATTTCGACGACAAGGACATCCCCCAAATGGTTGCCAATTTTGTGAAAGATAAATACTGTGGCTTGTACACAGAGTACAGCAGGCAGGGTCAGATTATTTTGCTTTGCAATTATGAAAACAACCGGCTGGAAGGCAGATTTGCCCGCTTTCGGCTAGGCCGCACCACGGAAGAGGGTGGGTACCACAACGGGAAACTCGACGGCAATTACAAGAAGTATTACGAAAGTAAATCCATCGTGCAGCAGGAAGCCAATTATACCGCCGGTGAATTAGATGGCAAAACGCTTTTTTTCAATGAAAAGGGCGACACGATAGTGGAATACACTTACAAAATGGGCCAGAAAATAGAAGGCGGAATTGTGGAAAAGAGTGGGGAGTGAGAGAAGAGGACAATGGTATCTCAGGTTTTTATTGAGAAACTATTTTAGGGAGTTGAGGGGGGGGGAAGAAGGTTGAGCCTGGCATACATAAACTTATTTTCAAGGGGCAACTCAATTACATCCCAGCTCTTGTCGTGATATTGGATCGTTGTTCGGGAAGCAATTGCCCGAAAGTATCTGGGCCGGCACATAGCGTTTCATGTCATCGTCGTGAAGGGCATTTCCCAAAAATGCCACCAAGTCAGCTTTCTCTTCGGCGGTGAGGCCGAGGGGTTTGAAATGAGCAGCTATCTGGCTGGCCGGCACCCTCGAATTTTCGGGTACGGCAGCATCGAAATAGTCCACCACTTCTGCGAGGGAATGTTTGCTGCTGCCATGAAAAAGAAAGGGGCTGTCTTTCATATTGTATAACTGCGGCACTTTGAATTTGAACATATCTTCCTCTTTCCGGGTAAACCCGCCTCTTCCGAAGTTTCTTATCGCATCCACACCAGTATTGATAGCAGAGCTGCATTCGTAAAGGTCTTTCGCCCCTACGCCATAAAAATGCGTGGGATTATTGAGCGGTTTACCGTTGTGGCATTTGTGGCACCCGGCCTTTCCAAAGAAAAGCAAACCCCCGCGCTTTTCCTGCTCTGTCAGTGCAGCTTTGTTTCCTTTCAGGTAATCCTGAAAGGGAGCTTTGTTGGCAAGAATAGTTCGCAGGTAGGCAGAAATTGCGAATCCTCCCGTCAGGGTGGTGTAGCGCTCAGATTCCGGGTATTCGCTGAAAGCGGCATCGAAGTAGGCCTTATAACCTAAAGTATCGACGACCTGTTCGTTTATTACAAGCCGGTGCAATGCGAAACCTTCGATTGCCTGGCTTTCCAGCCCCATCAGTCCCAGTTGATTGATATTGACGGGGGGGACATCCCAGACGGCATTGGTTCCCACATTATTATCGTTGGCACCAAAAGCTCCCGACCAAGTGGTATTGGGAGTAAATGCAACGTTCATCACATTCAGGGCACGTGCGCCTTGTACATCAGGTTCATCGTTTTTGTAATAATACATTTTGACCCTTCCGGCGCCATTAACACCGTAACCAGAACCTCCGTCGGCTATGCCCTGTGCGTTGCCGGGCATAAAACCCGCTTCCGGAATATGGCATGATGAACATGAATAGGTGCCTTTCATTTCAGGGTGTACCGGATTCAATGCCAATCCAGTTTCATTAAAAAGCATGCCTCCGAGTTGTACTTTGACAGCGGAGAGCGGGTTGGAGGGTTCCTGTGGAATGGAAGCATAATCCGTAGGGTCCGGTAAAATGAAATGGTCCAATTGTCCGGTCGGGGAGACTCGTTCAATTGCCTTTACCAATGCAACATCATTGGGATTTGTCAGTTCGTCAGACGAACAGGCAAAGGCCAAAAGGGCCAAGCCAAATACGCCAAGTAGGTATTTTTTCATGCTTAGTCGCATATGTTATGGGATTACCGGAAACGTAAATTATTTAATGCTAAAACCCCGCCAAAGGAAGGGCGTTTGAGTACTTTGGCGATTAAAATGTATGTGACAACTAAGGCTCGAAGATTTCTGGATTGAAGACGCAAATTTAATAATTGCATTCGAAATTTGCAATTTGCTCTAAGGTGTTTGCAAAAATTTTACCCGTTTTATTTTTGCAAAATGAAACCCGTGGCCTCCAATTGTGGGGAACATTGTTAAATTTGGCCAACGGCTTCGGTAATGTGGCCTCGGTAAATTACCAATTTTTACTTCGTGTTATCAAAACTCGATGTTTCCGCTGCGGCTCACACCAATTGCGATAAAAAGATAACTGCCAATAACTCTTCGGTATTATGAGGAATAGTCAGTCTCCATCCATTTTTGCCATTTACCACAATGCGCTGCCATATTATCAGGATCGGCTCGATGTGTGTGCCATCGGCGAAGGGGGGGAGGATTTTGTTTCCAATTGGGTGAGTGAATTGTTGAGTGGAAAAATGAACCGGCAGATTATCGGTACGGCCAGCTCAATTTCCAAACTCCGGCACATCTTTTTTGAATCCCGAAATTTCGAAAAGACCTGCGGAGCGAAATCCTTCGGATTCGGATACCCCCTTCTAATAGATACACAGGAAAATGACCTTATGGTCGCTCCGCTTTTTATCTGGCCCCTGACCATAGAGCCTGATCAAACGAATGTAGATGCCTGGAACATAAGATTTGAAGAGGGGCAACATGTCGTGCCTAACTACCGCTTATTCAGGCACCTAAAGCTGAAATACGATACCGGCCTTTTGGGCGAAGCCCTCGAACTCACGAAAAACGGCCGCATTAGCGCTGGGGAATTGGATGTTTTTTGTGAAGAAATTGCCGGTCGGTTGCAATTTCAAAATGAGCGGATGGATGCATTGATTCGGCAATGTCCCGGCATAGATGAACTCGGTGAATATTCTGAAAAAAGCGAGATTTATTGGTCGGGTGTGTTGGGTTTGTTCCCTCCACAACAGATGCGACAATTCTCCGGTGGGCTCAAACCTGAAGTTTTATTTACCGAACAAGCAGTCGAAGAAAAGACAGTGCCCGATATTTTTGCTTTCTTAGCCAACAACCCGGAGCAACAATCGGCGCTTGAGATGATCGTACGGCAAAAGATTTCTGTAATCGAGAGCCGGAGTACAAGGGCTAAAACAGAAACGCTGACCAATTTGATACTCAATTGCCTTTCTCTTGGCAAACGTTGCCTCGTAGTGTCGGAACGCGTTCCAGTGCTCAAACACCTCCAAAACGAGCTCTCACAAACTGGCCTGAACCAGTTGCATTTTTTACTTGATGATGCCGTCAACGATGCACTGCCATTACTGGAATTATTGCGTGTGGCAGCGGAGGGCAGCCGTCGGTCCATTGCGCACAACGAGCAGGATTTCCAACTGAAGAAAAATATTTACCTCCGGGATTCACAGAAGATGGCTGCTGCCTACAGTGCTGTAAGATCAAAGGTCTTTGGTGATAACGACTGGACAGAGACGACGGGTCTCTTTCTCGCCAGCAACAGGCAGGAGGGAAAGGAGCTATTGGCCAGTCAATTGAGTAGCCAGGATTTCGATTTTAAAGAGGCTGAATTTGACCTCATCCGGCAGGGCGTTTTGGCTTGCCAACCATTATTCCGGGAAGTAAATACGCTCTCGCATCCACTCAACAACCTGCATCAAAACATCTTTTTGGGGTACACTTTCGAAGAAGCACTCGAATTCGTACAAACCCAACTGAAAAAAAATCTCGATGCCACTGCCAATTTACATCACCGATACATTAATAAAGTAGACGGGTATTCTGCGAAGCTGAAATTGTATTTTGAGGAGCAATACAAGGAGCTCAGCGATTCAACAGAGGCGCTTTTGAACCAGATAGACAGGTACGGAGATAGCCTGGGCGATGACTTCCGAAATGCCGGGTCAAGACAATCCATGTTGCCCGCTCTTTTTTCGGCCAAAAAGAAACGTATGACGACCGCACAGGAACACGTTTCTAAACTGTATCAAAAACTCGTGCGAAAATTTGGGGCCAACCCAAACTTCGATTTCCATTTTGAACCCTGCAAGGACGGCATGAACATTCCAAAAGCAAGAAAAAACCTTTCTTCCTTTGCGGCCAGCTTGAAAAAATGGGGGCTATCTCTCGACGCACTTGTTCAGGATGAAATGTTACGCCTCAACAGTAAAACTACACATCCGGACCTGGATTATAATGAGCAAATCCGTGATCTGGAATACGGACTAGACCTGTTGCTCGAGGAGTTGAATGAGTCAAATCTATATCAGAAGGGATTCGAAAATAAAACGCTCACCATTCCCCAGCGGCAGAAATACCTCGAAAGTATCATAGAGCAGTTGGAAACAACCCAATTGAATTTGCGGGATTTCGATATTTTCTACCAGTGGCAAACGGAGTGGCTAAACTTAAGCCCGCTTGGTCAAAAAGTGATACGGGCATTGGTGAAAGTGAAACCCAAAAATTGGATTGCCGCCTTTGAAAGCTGGTATTTCAACAATCTGCTCAAAGCGAAAGATGAGCACAGCCTGCCCTCCGATTCGTCCTTAGTTGAGAATGTAGCCAATTCATGGTTTTCGCTAAGGCCTTTGGTCATCAACCAGATTTTGAAACTTTGGCAGACGCGGCAGTTAGATGCGGTCAAAGCGTTGAAAAAGAAAGACAAGAAAGTGTATCGTGCAATTTTTGGAAATGCGAGGAGAACAAAAGGCCCGGTTCCACTTGCGGCTCTGCTTGATGAAGGCATAGAGGCTGTGTCATCATTTTTACCTTTGCTATTTGTGACACCCCAGGTAGCGATGAACATCATACCTGCCACCGAAAATTTTTTCGATTATTTGGTATTTGCAGGGGCTAACTGCCTTTCCGTTGAAAGTGCGTCTAAAATGGTTACGCTTGCCAGGCAGACAGTTATCAGCGGCTCGAACGATACATTTGGGAGTGAAACGAGCATTGTCCAATATGCTTTGGAAAACGGAGTGCCATCCACCCGGCTGTCCGATTCATTTTTCATGGAAAGTGAAAACGGCAGTGGTAAACCCCCGGTGGTGACGAATATCGAAGGGCGTTTTCACGAGATGGAAGGTACCAACGATGTGGAGGCTCAGCAAATCATCCGGATACTCAATCAGGTAAAACAAACTCCTCAGCGCATCTATCCGAAAGTTGGAATCGTGACATGGACCGTGGAACAGCGTGATCTCATTTTCAGCTACCTGTTGAAATCGAAACAACAGAATGCCGGCACCAGTGAAAAAATTCTGCAATTAGAGCGCAACGGATTGGGCGTTTATTTTATCGATGAGCTATACGGCCTTCATTTTGACATCCTACTGTTCTCTGCCACCTTTGGCCCGGTGAACGTCAAAGGTCAAATGACCAAGAAAATGGGGCTTCTGAATACCCCGGAAGGAGTCAGCAGGATGCAAACATTGGTAGGTATGACGGTGAGAGAAATGCAAATCGTCCACAGCTTACCGGTTGCCGAATTGGCAAAATACCAGTTAAAAAAGCACGCCAAGGGAACACGGCTTCTTTCTCATCTGATAGGGTGGGGGGTAGCTGGAAGCAATGCAAACAAAGCCGGTATCAAAGTAGCCCTGGAAGCACTTGGAAAAAAGAAGTACAAAAAAGTGGAGAGAACCGTGTTTTCTACGGAAATTATGAACGCGCTAAAACCTTATCTTGATGACAGGCGGATGTCCAGGTCGGTTGTTTTCGGAAATCTGCATCTGCCTCTTTGCGTCAAGCCTGTTCATGAAGGCGAGCCACCAATGGTGTTACAACCCGATGGCTTCTTTGGCAAAACCCCATTCACTTCTGGCATTTGGGAATTTCAGCAGAGGAAAAAACTAAAAGAGGAAGGCTTCGGTCTACAACCTGTCTGGTCGGTAAAATGGCTAAATGGGCCCGCCCAGGAGGCACGGGTTTTGGCCAGTAATATCATTAAGCAAGACGCTAAATACACCTCTTCGGGAAAAAGAGAGAGTGAGAAAGTGGACACCACCTAATCAGGTGGACAGGATGCCACCTTAGGTTTACAAAAAAAACGGAGTACTATACAGCACTCCGTTTTTTTCTTGCAGAGGGGAAACCCAAATCATGCACTAAAAGAAGTTCCGCACCCACAGGTGGTCTTTGCATTTGGGTTATTGAAAGAAAATCCCCTGTTGTTCAAACCTTCCACCCAGTCGATTTCCATTCCGAGCAGATAGATGGCATGGGCTTTCTCGAGCAATACCTTCACTCCGTTTATATCGTAAATGTCATCGCGATCTGTTTGTGCGTCAAATCCCAGGACATAAGTAAACCCTGAGCAGCCCCCCCCTTTTACTCCTACTCTGAGGAAATGGCCCTCCGGAATATTTTCATCCTGGCGGATGCGCTCCAATTGTTTTACGGCACTATCGGTAAGCGTTACAGGTTGCTTTTTTTCTGTGCTAGCTGTCATAATTATTTTTTGCAAAAATAAGTAAATCTTCAAATTATTTGACAAAACAACCACGCCCCAGGAAGGTTGTGCCGGAGATTATTCTTGTGAAAATCACAATGGCGGAGTAGTTTTGCGACCATTGTCCAATCAGGCAAATTGCCTTCCATAAAGAGCGGATTGCCTTTAAAAAAAAATAAAAATGCCAACCTGGTTGAATGTTGTTCTGGAAATAGTAAAAATCACCATACCTGCGCTCATCGTATTCCTGACGGTTTACTACTTGCTAAAAACCTATCTCGATAAACAGTATCAATTGAAATTGCTGGAATTTAAGCAAAATCAAAAAGACACAACAATACCTTTACGTCTCCAGGCTTACGAAAGATTATCGCTGTTTTGTGAGCGCATTTCCATTCCCAATCTGACACTCAGGCTTAAGACGGAGGATCAAACTGTCGCTTCCTTCCGATTGGCGCTGTTGATGACCATTCAACAAGAGTTTGAATACAACATTACACAACAGGTGTATGTCTCAGGACAACTTTGGCAAATTATCAAAATAGCCCGTGACAATACGGTTGGCATCATTGAAGCTATTGCTGGCGAATTGAGCCCCAAAGCCCCCTCTTCCGACTTGGTAAACCTATTGCTGAAATACGTGGACTCTGAGGCATCAGAAGCGACGGGTAAGGCACTCGAAGCCATCAAAAAAGAAGCTTCGATTTTGATGTAAAAATCGAGGTTGCGTAAAACCTTGACAATCAATGTGATTGTCGTAAGTCGCTGATAAATAAATACTTATGTTTAATAGTCTTTGTATTCTATTGATTTTAAGGGGTTTGCATTTATGGTTAGAAGTAGTTACGCATTAAGGAAAAATAATTTTAAAAAAAGAGCCAACTCAGGCTTTTTTTTTGGTAAAAATTTAACCACCTTTGTCATCCTCCAATCGCAAAGCTATCGCATGGTTTTTTCATTAGTGGGATTAGTTAGGGCACATCCAAAGCTTTCACTCGGAGAATTCACTAATTTACTGATGCTATGTAGCTCCCGCACGCATGCGTGTAGGAAATAACTTTATTTTTTAACTTCCAACTTTAAATGGGAATGGTAAAGGATTGCGTATCAGTATGGGACAATTGTCTCCAAACAATTCGGCGAAACGTCAACGTCCAAAGTTTCAAAACATGGTTTGAACCTATCAGGCCTATACGTTTGGAAAATGATGCCCTGACTATTCAGGTTCCAAACAAGTTTTTTTACGAGTGGCTCGAAGAGCACTATGTCGCATTGCTGAAAATGACCATCCGCAAAGAGTTGGGGGATTTGGGGCAGTTGGAATATCAAATACTGACGGGAAAGCAAAAGCAAAGGCAGTTATTAGACAAGAAGATTGACATTTCCTCCAAGAGCCAAAACCCGTCGAAAAAAGGAATTACACCCGGAAGCGTGGATGCTACAAATATCAAAAATCCATTTGTCATTCCCGGCATTCGCAAGCTGAAAGTCGATCCCCAACTAAATCCTGGTTATACTTTTGATTCTTTCATTGAGGGGGATTGCAACCGGCTGGCCAGATCTGCCGGTTTTGCCGTGGCAAAAAAACCTGGAGGGACCGCTTTCAATCCCTTGGTTATTTTTGGAGATGTTGGATTGGGTAAAACCCACTTGGCCCATGCAATAGGCAACGAGGCTGTAAAAATCAATAGCCACAAAACGGTGTTGTACGTGTCTTCCGAGAAATTCACCGGTCAGATTATTGAGTCTATCAAAAATAATGCGGTCAACGATTTTGTCACGTTCTATCAAATGGTCGATGTTTTAATCGTGGATGACATCCAATTTTTGGCGAACAAACAAAAAACCCAGGAAATTTTCTTCCATATTTTCAATCAGTTGCATCAGAGTGGAAAGCAAATTATACTGACCTCAGACCGGCCGCCAAAAGATTTGGACGGAATGGAGGAACGCCTGATTTCCCGTTTCAAATGGGGGCTTTCAGCCGACTTGCAAGTACCCGATTTTGAAACCCGTGTGGCTATTCTCGGTGCAAAAATGAACCGTGAAGGCGTTGACATTCCGAGCGATGTGGTGGAGTTTATCTGTTACAATATTCAAAACAACATCCGTGAACTCGAAGGCGTCCTCGTTTCTCTGATCGCACAGTCGTCGCTCAACAGGCGGGAAATCGATGTCGACCTTGCAAAAGAGGTCATTCGGAACTTTGTCACTCAGATAAATAAGGAAATCACGCTCGAATTTATTAAAAATTTAGTGGCGGATTTTTTCGATGTTCCAGTTGAAAAATTGGGAGGTAAAACCCGAAAGAGACAGTTCGTAATTGCCCGGCAGCTTTCGATGTATTTAGCCAAAAACCTCACCGATAAGTCACTCAAGGCCATTGGTGAAATGTTTGGCGGCCGGGACCATAGCACTGTTATTTATTCCATTAAGACAGTCCAGGACCTGATGGAAACCGACTTGGTTTTCAAGGATACCGTCGCCGAATTGGAGAAGAAAATCAGGCTTAATTTGAACGAAAAATGACCAGCGGATTGTCGTACTGATGAATTCTAAAAAAAATTATTCATCACCAAGGTTACAATTTGGAAATTTCCATTTCTACATTACCTTTGCGGCCGCTTTGGAAGAAAGTGAAAAAATGGAGACGTGGGTGAGTGGCTGAAACCACCGGTTTGCTAAACCGGCAGTCTGGGAAACTGGGCTCGGGGGTTCGAATCCCCCCGTCTCCGCCAGATATAGTTTGGCAGGTTTGAAACAAGACGAATGCATCATCGTTTCAATCTTTCGCTTCAATTAGGTTAGAAGCTTTTCGCCAAAATCAAAATAAAAACGGGGTGTAGCGCAGTCCGGTTAGCGCACCTGCTTTGGGAGCAGGGGGCCGCAGGTTCGAATCCTGCCACCCCGACCAAAAAAGCCTGGAACTCAGCAGTTAAGCTGAGTTTTGGGCTTTTTCATTTTACGATGTTTTCCTGCTCGCCTTTGGAGGGTAAAAGTAAAGCTCTCTATCCCAAAAAGTTTTCCAATTATGTAAATTGAATGGCTATGATTTACAATAGTTCAGAGAATTGCGGTATCTGAAGATGCTATTGCTAAATTAGCGTCCTAATAATTCGGAGACACAAGATGGACTCACTATTCAGTTTGCAAAACAAAGTAACTGTCGTCACCGGCGGCTCCGGCATCCTCTGCGGCACCATGGCCAAAGCTATGGCCCGGCGGGGTGCCAAAGTGGGCATCCTCGGCCGCACCCCGGCCAAGGTGGAGGCCACGGTAGCTGCCATACAGGCTGAAGGTGGCGAAGCCCTGCCCCTCGTGGCCGATGTGCTCGACGCCGGCCTTTTGAATGCCGCCTGCGACATCGTGATGAAAAAATGGGGAAAAATTGACATCCTCATCAATGGGGCCGGCGGCAACATCCCCGGTGCCGCCATCCCGCCGGAGGAGCATTTTTTCATGCACCCCTTTGAAAATCTGCAAAAGGTGTTCGCCCTCAATTTCGACGGCACGGTGCTGCCCACCATGATTTTCGGGAAAAGTTTGGCGGAGACCGGGTCGGGAAGCATCATCAACATTTCGTCCATGACGGCGCAACAGGCGGTGACCCGCGTGCCCGGCTATTCGGCAGCCAAAGCAGCGGTGGACAGTTTTACGAAATGGTTAGCGGTGGAGGTGGCGCTCAAATTCGGCGACGGTCTACGGGTCAACGCCATTGCCCCGGGTTTTTTCGTCACCAGCCAGAACCGCCGCCTGCTGACCAACGACGACGGTACGTTCACCGAAAGGGGTGCCACTGTGATTAACAAAACGCCTGCCCGCCGCTTCGGTGAACCGGAGGAATTGGTGGGCACGGCTATATGGCTCGCTTCCGATGCCTCCCGTTTTGTCACCGGCACCGTCATTCCCGTGGACGGGGGGTTCAGCGCCTGGAGCGGCGTGTGATAAGTGAGTTGTCATATTGATAAATACATGGTGAAAAAACTCGAACAAACCTGGCGCTGGTATGGCCCTGGCGACCCCGTGAGTCTGTCGCACATCCGGCAGGCTGGAGCAACCGGTATCGTCACGGCATTGCACCACGTACCCAACGGCGAGGTGTGGCCCGTACGCGAAATTTTAAAGAGAAAAACTGAAATCGAAGCGGCCGGCTTGCGCTGGTCCGTCGTGGAAAGTGTGCCCGTGACCGAAGACATAAAAAGGCGAACGGGCCAGTGGCAACGGCATATTGAAAACTATTGTCAGACCCTGCGCAACCTGGCATCCTGCGGCATCCGCCTCGTGACGTACAACTTCATGCCCGTACTCGACTGGACCCGCACCGACCTGGAATACCGCCTGCCCGACGGCTCTACGGCTCTCCGCTTCGACAAAACCGAATTCGCTGCCTTCGA
>CAZPHZ010000023.1:0-14878 GCA_964586035.1 uncultured Saprospiraceae bacterium | reverse complement strand
TCCTATCTCTCATTGCTGCCACCTTTGTTTCATTGCTTCTTTTATCCTCAGGATGTAAAAAAGATGCTACCATCGGGTTTGTGCAGCTCAATTTCGACCACAATGTAGCAGGCCTGGATTTGTCTTTCAACGACACATGGTACCCCAGTGCAGCAGGGCATAAATTCAATGTTATACGGCTGAAATATTATACATCTAATTTCACGCTGCATCGAGATGACGGAACCGAATACGCCACCAGTGTCGTGCATTACACCGATTTGGAATTTCCCGAAACAGAGTCCCTTCTGCTGCCGGACATACCCAATGGCGATTATACCTCGCTTTCTTTCATCATCGGCCTCGATGCCGCTACCAACGTGGATGGAGGACTGCCGAATACCACCACAAACATTGGCATGGAATGGCCCATTCCGGGAGACCAGGGCTACCATTACATGAAGTGCGAAGGACGATTCGACTCTCTGGGGACGGGAGTTATCAAAAACTACAACCTCCACTTCGGAGCCACCGGGGGCAACCAGAATTTCGTGGAAGTGACCCTGCCGCTGAATTCCCTGAAAATGAATGGCGACGGTTGGAACATCAATCTTGCCATGGACCTCAACGAATGGTTGCAAAATCCCAACACTTTCGACTTCGAGGCTTTTGGCCCCATGATTATGACCAACCAGGATGCTCAAAACACGCTTAAAGAAAACGGCGCAACCGTATTTAGCGTGACCTCCGTGGAGCGCCAATGACATCCCTGATACCTGCAGTTAGCAAACTACCTTGACCATTTTATCTAAAAAAAAAATATCATGAAACGCACATATTTATTCATTTTCGCCGGGCTGCTTATGTTGGGTCTATGGGCTTGTTCAAAAGACCAAATGCCTCCAACACCCGAGCAGAACTGGGTTTATGACCCGACCCCATACGATTTCAATGTACCTCCTTTTTTCCCCATTCTGGATATTCCCGCCGACAACCCCATGACGACCCAGGGTGTGAAATTAGGCAGGATGCTTTACTACGACCCGGCACTGCATCAGGACAGCGCCAAGGCTTGTGCTACCTGCCATTTACAGGTCAATTCATTTACTTCCGAAATACAGTCAGGCCAGGTCATCCCTCACATGAATCTTGGCTGGAGCAAGAATTTCCTGTGGTTTGGCAAAGTGCAAGGAAACCTGGAAGACATCATGCTCTTCGAGGTGAAGGATTTTTTCAAAACGAATCTGAGCAGGTTGCAAAATCATCCCGACTATCCACGCCTGTTTTACGAGGCCTTTGGCACCGATACCATCACCAATCAACTCGCTGCCAACGCCCTCGCTCAATTTGAACGCACGATGGTTTCGAGCAATTCGAAATACGACAAAGTACTCGACCAAAACAGCGGGGTCTTTTTTACAGACGAAGAACTCAACGGCTATGACCTGTTCAATACTGAAAAAGCCGATTGCTTCCACTGCCACGGTGGCATACTTTTCACCGACAACGACTTTCACAACAACGCCCTTGATGCCAACCCCGAAGACGGCCGGTTTGAAATAACCCAAAATATCTATGACAAGGGAAAATACAAAACCCCCACGCTGAGGAACATAGAGCTCACCGGCCCTTACATGCACGATGGCCGTTTTAAAACTCTCGAGGAAGTGGTGAATTTTTACAGTGAAGGCTTGCAGATGTCGGAAACCGTTGACCCACTGATGAAGGCCGTCCACCTCGGCGGTAAGCACCTCTCACCACAGGACCAAAGTGACCTCATCGCTTTTCTAAAAACTTTGACAGATACAACTTATACTACTAATCCTGCATTATCCAGCCCGTTTTGATTGAGATTAGAATATGAGGCGCAAAAGGGGCGGTTGGCTATGTTCAACCGCCCCTTCGTACGATTTGGGACGATGGGCACCAGTAGTTCCCTCATTCCTCCACACAACGCTCCATCAAAACATCCTTGCGGAACCCTTTGCACAAACCTTTGACCATTACCGTTTCACCCCTGATGAATCTTCTATGGCTATGCTGTGAAAATAATTCCATGTTGCATCGCACGCCAAAAATCAGGTCATTACTGGCGAGCATAACTACAGAGTCGCCCTGTCCCCCGGTCTGCGAAGCCGATACGGTTCCTGTTATGACCACTATTTTATTCAGGTATTTTTTGGTGGCAGCAGCCTCATCCCGGCTGAATTCATTGAAAATTACCGGAGCTTCCACCCGGAAATCTGCTTTGGCACGGCGGAGAGATTTGCCCTTCAGGCTCCATAACATGTACCCCACGATTGTGCTCACTATGAGTGCCCCAACGATAGTTTGAAGAATATTCCTCGACATGAATAAGGTGTTTTTTTACCTGTGGATACTCGAAATTGCGATGACTGCCGGACTCCAGATGATAGCAAATCTCCGCAGCAGCCCTCCCTTCCCGTGTCATTCGGAGGAGATTAAAACCCTCGCTGAGATATTGTGCAATTGAAATGCTTCACAACATCAACGCGAGTGAAATACTCACACTTTCAGTTTCGGGGTTATCTCATAATCTCCTGCTCAACCAGAGGCCCGGCACGTCCGGAGAAGATTTCGCTATCGATTTTGAATAGTTTTCCACAATCTCTCGGCGACCAGTTGATTGCCGCTTTCTGAGACGTGGCAGAAATCGATGTAAATGAATTCATCTTTGTCAAAAACATCGGTGAAGTCATAAATCCAATCGTGGCCGGCAGTTTCGAGCACTTGCCGGTAGCGGTCGTAAGTTTTTTCAAAAGAGGGAGCGATGCCAAAGGGTTTGTCGAGGTCTTTGCCGAGGTGACTGGTTTTGGGATTTCCCTCGAACACCACGGGTTGCAAAACCGCTGTAAAAACTCCGCCATGAGCCGTGACCAGGTCATGGGCGAGTTCCCAGGTATGCAAAAGAGAAGCGGCAATTTCATCCACCTTCACTGTGTCGCAGGGGCAGTCGAAGGTAAAGCACTCGCCCTGCCATTTGCGCAGGGTTTGCGTTTTATTGATTTCGGTGGTCAGGTCGAGCAGATGGTCGATAAACAGCGCCTTGGCAACTTTTCCATAAGAAATAGTGCGGCCGTTGGCGGCTGCTTTTTTCAGGAAATCCACACGGGCATGAGCCGGAATGTCTTTCACGCCTTTTATGCACTGATGGTAGGAGTCGTTTACCCCATCATAAAAAACCACGACATCGGGGTTTTCCCCCTTTTCATAAAGGTCGATGAGCAGGGCAAGCTCCTGCCGGCTGGTGAAGGCCTTTTCGCCGTGGTTATGCACCTCGCTGTCCTTTGACAAGCGGGCAAAAAGAGCGGGGATAGTGTGTGCGTCATCTACGCCGGTGCCCCACATTGTAGAGCCGCCGAAAAAGTGCACGGAGTAATTTTTAACCACCTCCGGAAATGCATCCGGAGTCACCCTATCCCCAGCTTCGTTCACCGTAGTAGTCGTGCTATTGTAAGGAAGGCGGCGCCACCCGATGAAGGGGCGATACTCCGTTTGTGTCTTGTGATAGTCTTCGAAAATGGCCTTTGCCTTTTCGCGGTTTTCGCTGTAATTGGGCAATTCCCAACGGTGGTCTCCCAAAGGCCCGCCCTCTTTTTTAATAAAAAGCAGAATGGCATAAGAGAGCAGATTTAGCACAAAAAGCAGGGAGAAAAAAACGAGGATATTGCGCAGAATGTCCTTTAGTGTGAAGTTGAATTTCATAAAAAATCAGGACCATTACCGGAGCATACGCTCCGCATCGGTGAAAAGGTTGCTCAATAGAAATAAAATTATCGCCACCGGTAAAGAATCGTGGCGTTTAGTCCCCACCATTGGTCAATATTGCCTTCGGCCAAAGACTGTTCGAGCATGCGGGAATACGAAGCCTGAAGGCGAAATTGCAGCAACCTTTGGAATTGCCAGGTGAACCCAGCCTTGCCCTCAACCGACAGTCCGCTCCATCCACTGCCATAAGCGGTGGGCAATTCGAAATGCTCCTCGGGATCATGATTTTCATAATCAGTGAGTTGGTCACCGCTGAGGCGGTAATAACCACCCAGACCCATTCCGAGGTAAGGAGTCAAGTGTTTAACGGGTTTGAAATGATAAGAAATTCCAAGCTGTGCGGAGAGGTCCTTCCTATCGTATAATACTTTCTCAAGGGAAGCGTTGGGGTCTGGGGATGGTGGCATTGCGAACCCAGGAATGGGACTCTTTTCTTTGCTTTTCAACTTCAATTGCTGCCATCCTAAGGATTGCCAAAAGGTCCAGTTGTCCTGTCCAATAGTGAATTCATTATCCAGCGATATGCGAAGCCCGGGGGAGCCAGACGCGCCACCTTTTTGCGCCAAAAGTACCCCTGCACTAATACCCAAATCCATTCTCCGCAACAAAGGCAAGCGGTGAATCGCCTGATGGTGGCCTGTGGTCTTTGTGGCGAGTATTCGTCTGCTTGATATCTCAAAAGGAAGCAGCAAAACAAAAGGCACCTTAAAAGCACTGTCCCACGGTTGCAAGGAAGAGGCATCCGGAATTCCATATCCAGCATGCGCAAGAGCTGCTTCCGAAGAGGCATTTTCGCTGCCATTTTTTCCACTGAAGGTTACCGGGACTTCTTTAGCAGCACTGGAGACAGGGTCGGAAGTACCGTTGGCGGAAAGTAGTGACTCGCCATTATTGGCGGCCCCTGAGACGAGATTACCGGTAGTTCCGTTATTCGACTCTGAAAACGCTCCGGCCAGATTACCATTATTAAACTTGGAAACGGAGGAGGTGTAAACATCCCTGTAAATTTTCCTGAAAATGGTATCGTATTGATACACCGTCACTTTATTTACAATGGTATCGAATAAATAGGTGGTTTGTTTTTGTTCGGAAAGGGCGGAGGCCGTATCAGTAGCGGCAGCGGGCCGGAACAACAAATATAAATTTAAACCAAAAAGCGCAGCAAGCGGCAATCCGAGCCAAAACCATCCCCAAAAGCGCCTTCGGCGGTCGAATCGCTCCAGCCTGGATTCCAGCGACAACCATCCCTGGTTGCTAAACCCTGGATAGTCCTCCTCACGACGGAGTTTTTCTACGAGTTTTCGGTGTAAATTTTCTTCCATATTAAGCGAGTCCTAGTTTCCCCTAAAAGTTTTTCAAATCGCTCTTCTTCAAATAGTTTTGAACTATTCCACTGAGTTTTTTACGGGCACGCGCCAGGTTCGATTTAGAGGTTCCGGTGCTTATATTCAGCATCTCCCCAATTTCTTTATGTTCGTACCCTTCCACTTCGTAAAGGTTGTACACAGCTCTGTACTGAGGGGGTAGTTGACGGACGAGAAAAGCCACCTCTTCAGCGTTCATCCAATCTATCATCTCGTCCGTAATGGGCTTATCGTTAATTTCAGAAGCAACTTCCGTATTTAAATAATGCTTTTGCTTACGCAACTCATCTATCGCAGTGTGAATAAAGATGGCGCGTGCCCAAGCCACAAAAGTATATTTCTCGTCGTATTGTTTTATTTTGGTAAAAATGCGGTAAAAGGCTTCATTCAGCATCTCCTGAGCATCCTCTTCCGTCTTTGCATAACGCAAACAAATACCAGCTCCAAAGCGGTGAAATCGCCTGTACAGCTCAAACTGGGCGCTCCGGTCGTACCGTTTGCACCTGCGAATAAGCGACAGCAACTCCGCCTCTTTTTTTTCTTTGGTCACTACTTAATAGTTTACGATTGAATTCTCTTAAATGGTTGCGTACAGGGTGTGAGATGATTATATTTTCTACCGGACAGAAGAACGATAAACGAGCCAAAACTACAAGTTATTGGCGTTATGTAAAAAAGTCCAAAAACAGCAAGAGAACGAGTGTCTGAATAAGTCCCGCAACATGCTGTGGTGGCACTTCGTTAATTCATATTTTGATAAAGCAACTATCTACTTCCTGCACGGAATGTAATTATTTATTAGGGTCATATTGAATGGATGGGGAGAATGAGACCACCAATTACCCAAACAAAATATTGTGCTGCATGTTTTGTACCTAAAATATTGCCACCTGTTTTTTAATAGATGCACCACTTCAATGTCGTATTGTTGGGGGCGTTGAGCAAAGCTCCTGGAAGTCCTGACAGGAGGAAAAATTTATCTATTCAAAATAAAACCTTAACTTTGCGCCCGTTTTCAAAAGAGGCCTCGCAGAAATGCTATGCTGCGCGGTTTTCTTTATTTTTAATAGTGACCGTTTAAAAAGGTTTGGACGGGGTTTGAAGGAGATAGGTGCTCAATTAGGAGCACCTGCGATTTGCGAGTAAAATGGCTGCGGAAGAGATTTAATAGAATGTATTAAACCGCCTGAGTACTCGCCCGAACGCTGGCCCTCGTGGCCCGAGAGCGTTCCCGTGCTTCTCAGATTGATACATTCTAAACCTGTTGACCGGCCATTCGCATTGGGTTATATTGCCCGATCGCTAATTCGCATTTAATGAATTCCAAACTAAAGTTTGAGGATTTAGGCATCTCTGCTGACATCCTCGCAGCCCTTTCCAGAAAAGGGTTCCAACACCCCACCCCCATTCAGGAGCAGACCATTCCGCTGCTCATTTCCGGAGAAAAAGACATCGTGGCACAGGCGCAAACCGGCACCGGTAAGACCGCGGCTTTCGGCATCCCCATTCTGGAGCGCATCACCCCCGGGTTGGGCAAAGTGCAGGCCATTGTGGTGGCGCCTACCCGTGAGTTGGCCAGCCAGGTCGCCGAAGAAATGGATAGCCTGAAAGCCAACCGCGACATCCGCATACTCCCCGTTTATGGCGGGCAGGGCATGGACACGCAATTGCGCCAATTGAAAAAAGGCGTCGACATTGTTGTGGCCACGCCCGGTAGAGCCATCGACCACTTAAAACGAAAGACGCTGAAGCTCAGCCATGTCAAGTTTGTGGTGCTCGATGAAGCCGATGAGATGCTCAACATGGGTTTCGTTGACGACATCGAGAAAATCCTGTCTCACGTTCCGGAACAGCGCCGGATGTTGCTGTTTTCAGCGACTATGCCTGCACCTATTCTCAAGTTGGCCCGCAAATTTATGGGTGATTTCGATTCGGTGAGAACGGAGACCAAACAACAGGCTGCCGCCAACGTAGAGCAGATTTTTTATGAAGTAAATGAGAGGGACAAACTCCGGGCATTGCGCCGGCTCATCGACACAGAACCGGAATTCTATGCGCTCGTGTTCTCACGCACCCGCCGGGGTGCCGATCGACTGTCGGACAAACTGAGCAACATGGGCCTCGACGTGGAAGCCCTCCACGGCGACGTCTCCCAAAGTCAACGCGAACGCATCCTCGCAAAATTTAAAGGAGGGCGGGCCACTATCCTCATTGCCACCGATGTGGCAGCCCGTGGTATTGACATCAACGACCTCAGCCATGTCATCAACTTCGACCTGCCCGACAGCCCCGAAGCATACGTGCATCGCATCGGGCGCACGGGCCGGGCAGGCAAAACCGGAAAGGCCATTTCTTTTGTCGCCGGGGGCGAATGGCGAAAAATACAGGCCATCATGCGGGTAGCAAAAACCAACATTACAAAGGGCACCCTGCCTTCCGGCGATGCCGTCATCGAATTAAAACGACAGGCGATGGCAGAAACTGTTTTCGCCGCTTCCGATAAAGCGGTACCGCAGGAATACCACACCCTGGCGCAGGAAATCCTGGCCTCCGGCAAACCAAAGCAATTCCTCGCTTCCCTTTTACAGTTGCATTTTGGAACCAGATTGGATGCATCGGCCTACCCTTTAATTCCGGAGCCAGAGCGCTTTCAGCAATCCTGGAAACGCCGCAACTTCGAAAGCCGGCCTCCCCATAGATTTTCCGGCAAAAGTTCAAACCGGTACGGCAAAAAATCGCACCGGAAAGGCAACGGATTTTCGAAGAAAAAAGCGAAGTCTTTTGCTTTTTAGGGCTTGTTGAATATTGTGTAAAGCCAATTGCCGGCGTGACATGAAGTTGCGCCGGCAATTTTCGTTTATGGCTATCCCAATATTATTTAAGTACGTAACAAATCTATGGGGCAAATTCAAAATACCTGATATGTGTGCTGCGCAATGATTCCTTAAAAACCGGCTACAGTTACCGGTTTTTTCATCGAGTCACCCAGTGATTTCGATTCACCCGGTGACTACGCCCGCGCGAAAAGGCTGACCTCGTCAGAGGTCAAACCTTTGTAAAAAGCCCGTCCGGTCAACTTTTCGACCTCGCCAGAGGTCGTACATTCATAAGAAAGCTATGTGCGACCTCTGACGAGGTCGAAAACTTCTCATTCCCTTTGTTCTACAAAGGTGTGATGTCTGTGACATCATTTCGTAAGCAGGAATACGGAACAAGGCATGGAAGCAAAAGGAGCTATCCCCACAATTTTGTTAGGCACTCATGTTATTTGCTGTCGCAAAATGCGAGTGCAATAAATACTTTTACCTGCTAAAATGAAAATTAGTCTTTCAAATTGGAAGGTAAAAACGGCACCCGTTTCCGGCACAAAAGTATTCATGCCGGTTTTTCAGCAGATGCGTTTATGCCCGTTCGGGTTTGCGTATAATTGCAGCCAAAACCTGAGGAGAAAATGTAATCAACCATGAGAGATGCTTTTATCATAGACGCCATTCGCACACCGGTGGGCAATTTCACCGGTACTCTTTCCACCATCCGTACCGACGACCTGGCGGCGCACGTCATCAAAGCCTTGGTGGAACGGCACCCCGGCATCCCGAAAGATGCTTACAGCGACGTTGTCCTCGGTTGCGCCAACCAGGCTGGCGAGGACAACCGCAACGTGGCCCGCATGGCATTGCTCCTCGCGGGGCTACCGTGGAGCGTCCCCGGTGAAACCGTGAACCGGCTTTGCGCCAGCGGCATGTCGTCCGTCATCCACGCCAACCGCGCCATCAAAGCCGGCGACGGCGACCTCTTTATTGCCGGAGGCGTGGAAAATATGACGCGCGGCCCGTGGGTTATTTCCAAAGTATCGAAACCTTTCGGCCGAGATGCACAGATGCACGACAGCAGCTTCGGCTGGCGGTTTATCAATCCGAAAATGGAAAAACTATACGGAACCGACGGCATGGGCAGCACAGCTGAAAACCTCGCCGAAAGGGAAGGCATCCGCCGCGAAGACCAGGACAAATTTGCCTTTTGGTCGCAGATGAAAGCCACACGAGCGCAGGCATCGGGAAGGCTGGCGGAAGAAATCGTGCCAGTACCAATTCCGCAGCGGAAAGCAGACCCCATCATTTTCAACAATGATGAATTCATCAAACCCAAGACCACCCTCGAAGTATTGGCGAAGCTGCGGCCCGCTTTTAAAAAAGCGGAAGATGGCGGGAGCGTTACCGCCGGCAACGCTTCCGGCCTCAACGACGGGGCTGCGGCCATGCTCATCGCCAGTGAAGATGCCGTTAATAAATACGACCTAAACCCGCTCGCCCGTATCGTGTCGTCGGGCGTGGCGGGCGTGGAACCACGCATCATGGGAATCGGCCCGGTTCCCGCTTCCGAAATGGCCCTTGTAAAGGCGGGGCTGACCCTCTCCGATATGGACATCATCGAGTTGAACGAAGCATTTGCCGCACAGGCCCTGGCTTGTACCCGCACCTGGGGCATCGCCGACGACGATCCCCGCATAAACCCCAACGGCGGGGCCATTGCCATTGGGCACCCACTCGGCATGTCAGGCACCCGGATACTACAAACCGCTGCAGCCGAGCTGCACCGGCAACAAAAGCGCTACGCCCTTGTTACTTTGTGCATCGGCGTTGGTCAAGGATACGCGACAATTATTGAACGCGTTTAAAACGATTCCAGCATCCTACCCCCTGACCTAAGTATTGATATACCTAAAGCCAAATTATTGCATTCGGATTTGAAAATCATTTAATCAAAATATTTCATCAATGGCAAGAAGATCTTTTTTCAACTCTCATAACCCTTTCATGAGTGAAAAGGCATATCGCAATAGTTCTCAGGAAGTAACCAATGGAGATGTGGCTGGTCCTATCACCACCACTGAACGCATGACTGTGCAGGGTGCTATTAATAAATCATTTATTCTTTTCGGTATTTTGCTGGTCACTACAATCGTAAGTTACACCAATCCTCACCCCGTTTTCATGTGGGGTGGAGCCATCGGCGGACTTATTGTGGTGTTTGTTGCAGCCTTTAAACCTCATCTATCTCCGACGCTGGCACCGGTTTATGCGGCGCTGGAAGGGCTTTTTGTGGGGGGTGTCACGGCAATATATGCCAATGCATTCGGAGGAGGCATTGTATTCCATGCCGTCACACTTACTTTTGGATTGTTGTTCATGATGCTGTTCATATACAAAACCGGCATCATTCAGGTGACAGGCAAATTCCGCACGGGAGTGATGATGGCCACGGGAGCTATTTTGCTGATGTACTTGCTGAATATGGTCCTCGGTTTTTTCGGTACGAATATACCTTTCCTGCACGAGGGGGGCATGATGGGCATCGGTATTAGTCTGGTCATTATTGGGATAGCTTCGCTCAATTTACTCCTCGATTTTGACAATTTTGAAAAAGGCGAACAGTACGGCGCTCCTGCTTACATGGAGTGGTTTTCTGCCATGGGGTTGCTGATCACATTGGTGTGGTTGTACGTAGAAATACTTCGGTTATTATCCATTATTTCCGGAAGAGACTAGTCAGTTCACAAAATCATAATAATAAAATAGGTGTGGGCGAATCGCACGCACCTTTTTATATTTACTTCCCGGAATACGCCATCGGGAACAATAAAAAATGTGATCATAAAAATTCCTTTAATGAAAAGACCTTTCGTCTTCATCTTATTTCTCGTCATTTTCAGTGCCTCGTGTTATTCTCAGGAGGCCGCACAGCAGGAAGTTCATTCATTCGCGCCTACCGCCGCCGAAAATGCGTTGCTCTGGCGCATCAGCGGCAACGGGCTGACCGTACCGTCTTACGTTTATGGCACCATCCATATGATTGCCAAAAACGATTTTTTTCTCACTGACAGCACCCGCGCCGTTATCGGCCGGGCTGGGCAGGTTACTTTCGAAATCGATATGGAGGACATGAACGATATGTCTAAACAGCTCTCGTTACTGATGGATGCTATGATGGAGGATGGGAAAACACTTCGTGATTTGTTGAGCGAAGAGGATTATAAAATCGTGAAAGCGCATTTCGATAAAATGGGGCTACCGTTGATGTTTTTGGAACGCATGAAGCCCATGTTCCTCACCGTTTTTGCCGGCATGGACATGTCGCCACAGGCAATGGCTACGGGCGAGATGGTGTCTTATGAAATGGAAATAATGAAATTGGCCCAAGACCGTGACAAAGAAATCGGAGGCCTCGAAACGGCTGAATACCAAATGAGCATGTTCGACAGCATTCCTTATCAGGCACAGGCCGACATGCTCGTGGAGAGTATAAAATCGACCGAAGCCGGCGAGGAAGAATTTGCCCAAATGGTAGAATTGTATAAAAAACAGGATATTGCGGGCATGACCACCATGATGAGCGAAGATGAAGGCATCGGAGAATACGAAGACCTGCTTCTCGTGCAGCGCAATAAAAACTGGATTCCCGTGATGGGGAAAATGATGATGGACCAGCCCACTTTTTTCGCCGTAGGCGCCGGCCATCTCGGGGGTGATAATGGGGTAGTTGCATTACTGCGCCAAGATGGATACACCGTGGTGCCGGTACGATGAGTCCACAGTCTTCAGTCTATTGTCTACCGTCTATTGTCTATTGTCTATTGTCTATTGTCTATTGTCTATTGTCTATTGTCTATTGTCTATTGCATAGAAGCCTTTGGGTTTGGGAACAAAATAGTTACGTCCAAATTTTTAAAACATGGCTAACACAGATACCCTTGCGCAAGCACACACCTCCACTGCCGAAATCGAGCGGATTTTCCAACTCCAAAAAGAACATCAATTCGAGGTTGCCCGCAGCACGGCAAAAGAACGCATCAGAAAACTGAACCGGCTGCTCAATGCCATCATGAGATACCGCCCACAGATAAAGGAGGCGGCATTCGCCGATTATAAAAAGCCTCCTTTTGAAGTGGACGCTATAGAGGTTTTTCCCTTAACTGGCACAATCAAACACACCCGTAGCCACTTGAGGCGTTGGATGCGAAAACAAAAAGTACCAACACCACTGGCCTTTACAGGCTCCACTTCATGGATTCATTACGAGGCAAAAGGCCTTTGTCTGATTATATCCCCGTGGAATTTCCCGTTCAACCTCACTTTTATTCCCCTGGTGTCAGCCATTGCCGCCGGTAATTGTGTGATACTGAAACCCTCCGAGCATACACCCCATTGTTCTGCTTTGATAAAAAAGATAGTGGACGAGCTTTTTGATGAAAATGAAGTTGCCGTAGTCGAAGGTGCAATTGAAGAATCGCAAACACTACTCGATTTGCCATTCAACCATATCTTTTTCACTGGGGCCTCTTCCATCGGAAAAATAGTTATGAAAGCCGCTGCCAAACACCTTAGTTCTGTAACGCTGGAATTAGGTGGCAAGTCTCCATCCATTATAGATGAAACGGCCAATATTAAGACGACCGCCGCTCGAATCGCCTTTGCCAAATGGGCCAACTGCGGGCAAATATGCATCACTTGCGACTACCTTCTGGTGCATGAAAGTGTAAAAGAAGAGTTAGTCAGCGAGCTGAAAAAGTGTGTACAAAAGTATTATGACAGCGATTCAGATTCCTCAGACTCTTATTCCCGCATGGTCAATAGGAGCCATTTCGAACGGTTAAAAGGGTATTTGAATAATGCCGTTTCGGAGGGAGCGAATGTCGCCATTGGCGGCACATTGAAGGAAGAGGATAATTATATTGAACCAACTATTCTAACAGATGTGCCCGTTGAAGCGCAAATCATGCAGGAGGAGGTATTCGGTCCACTGCTCCCCATTCGCACCTACCGAAACCTCCAGGAAGCCATTGATTACATCAACACCGGCGAGCGCCCCCTGACGTTGAACATTTTCAGCAATAGAAAGAAAAATATACGGCATATCATCCGGGAAACCCGCGCCGGAAGCACCACCATTAACAATGCTGCCATGCACTTTTACATCCACGACCTGCCCTTCGGTGGCATTAATAACAGTGGCATTGGTAAGTCGCACGGGTTTTTCGGCTTTCAGGACTTCTCGAATGCAAGGGCCGTTTACCGCCAGGATTTCCCCGGGGCATTAGATTTGCTACAACCTCCCTATAGCAACTGGAAACAAAAGATGATGGATCTGACGATCAAGTGGTTGTGAACGTTGAACAACGACCGAGGGGAGTCCCGCACAGAAGGTCGGGATGAATAGGAAATTAGCCAGTAGTGACGATGTCCTCATCGGCATCTGAACCAAAAGATTGAATTTAGTAATGAATATTGAGGAATGAGGAGGAGGAGTAAGCAATGTGCTTTCGGCCCGGAGGAACGGTAAACAACTTTAGATACATGGGCTTTCGATTTTTTATCATAATGCTATTGGTGCTGCCGAAGTTCAGCGCTGCCCAACCTTGTCGCGAGGTTTTCGCCTATTTCCCGAGCTGGAAGTGGAAACAGAGGGACTTCTTAGTCAATCCGGCTACCATAGACTACACGAAATATACAGCTATCAACTACGCTTTTTTTCAGCCGCTGAAAGATGGAAGTATAGCGACCTTCGATCCCGTGGCCGACAAAACCATTTTGTTGGGAGAATTAAAATCCACAGCCCCGCCGGGATATGCCGGATGGAAGGGATATGGCACGCCGCAATGGCACCACCGCGGCACTTCTTTGGTAAGCATAGCACATGAGCACAATGTGAAGGTACTGATTTCCATAGGGGGTTGGACGCTTTCCAAACACTTTGCAACCATCTCAGCCAAAGAAACCAGCCGCTCTCGTTTTGCCCACAGCTGCAACGAATTAGTGCGTACCTATGGCATCGATGGTATCGATATAGATTGGGAGTATCCCGGATTCGCCGCCAATTACGGATCCCCCGCCGATAGCAAAAATTTCACCCTCCTTCTGCAAAACGTTCGCGACTCCCTGGATTTTATACAGAAAAAAGAGGGGCGGCATCTGCTGCTCACGGCTGCTTTTGGAGTGGCCCCCAACCGCACGGACGATATTGAATGGAGCGAAGTGGTGCCCTTATTGGACTTCATAAACCTGATGACCTACGACTTTTATGGTAGTGATTTTTCAATGACCAATCACAATGCACCGCTCTTTGCCCCCGAAGAGGGCATCGAAGGGTTCGACCTCAACAGCGTGGTGAATTACCTGTTGAGTGAATACCAGGTGCCCCCCGGCAAAATAAATATCGGAGTGGCATTTTATGGCCGCAGTTTAAAAACCCGAAATGAGCCCGGATTGCACGTGATTTCACGGCAAATGCCAGACTATTCGACCTTTCCCATCGGGCACGGAGCTCCTTCCTATTTTTCAATCGTCGCCAATCAGAGCCTTTTCAATTACCACTGGGATAGAATAGCGCAAGTGCCATACCTGAAAGGAAAAAACTCGCTGCATACTTTTGTTACTTTTGACGATGAAAACTCAGTGGCCCGGAAGGCACGATATGTCCTCGAAAAAGGCTTGGCGGGCGCCATCGTTTGGGATATCACGGGAGACTACCTGGAGACTAACCCCGGTTCAAAAAAGGTGGCCTGGACGCCATTGGCTAAAGCCCTTTCCGACGCTTTTTGCAACCGATGGCTTTTCGATGACGGTAAGAGCCCGGCAGCGGTTTTTAGCCTCCGGCAAACCAACAAATTACCATTGGTTTGGCCAGTGGTTTTTCATCGGACGTACGCACCAAGACTCCCTTTTGTCTATCGCCCTGTTTTATCAAAA
>CAZPHZ010000022.1:0-14993 GCA_964586035.1 uncultured Saprospiraceae bacterium | reverse complement strand
TTAAACAGCTTGACCTGGAAAAGAACAAATCTTGGCAAATTCATCTGTCTCTGCACCTCCCTGCTCTCCGCTTTCATTAGAATGTATTTGTTTTACAACGTAAAAAAATAAAAAAATAACGGGCATCAATTTTCTGCGGCAGCGGGTAGTTTTTTACCGAATTTCAAAATTATACCCACCAAAATCGCCATTCCAAAAAGAAGCAATAAAATTGAAAGCATCCAGCCACCCTCGATCCAGGTGGATAGCCAGCAAAGCAAAACACTCACACCTCCAACCGTCATAGCGTATGGGAGCTGTGTTTTCACGTGGTCAATATGGTTGCAATCAGAAGCGAGTGAACTTAGGATGGTGGTGTCGGAGATGGGCGAGCAATGGTCGCCAAGCACGGAAGCACCCAAAACCACGGCGATCACATTAAGCATAATTTGCATGCTATTGAAATCGTCCAAGCCTGCAGAATGACAAATTGCCCAACTCGTTGGAATGGCAATAGGATACAAAATGGCCATGGTACTCCAACTCGAACCTGTTGAAAACGATATGAATGCGGCTAATAAAAAAACGATAACGGGCATCATGTGTGGGTTAATGGCTCCTTTGAGGGCAGCCGACAAATAGGTGGCGGTAAACAATTCTTCGGTTGCCAATGCGAGAGACCAGGCTAAAGTCAGAATGATAATGGCTGGAAGAATTGCCTTGAATCCGGTTACCATTGCGGTGATGGTCTCGTTGAGCTTCATGATACCGGCCCAGAGTGTCATGACGATGGCAAGTGCGATTCCCGAAAAGGAGGCCCATAGAAGCGCAGTAAATGAATCAGCGTTCCCAATTAGGGCGCCTATCTTTAAAAAAAAGGATGTTCCTCCGTTCTTCAGTTCTCCGATGTGGCTCCATACTTGCGACCAGGCCGGGGAACTAATCTCTACCCCCTGGCCCAATAATTTACCGTAAAGGCTCGTCATGCCTGTATCTACCAATCCGTAAATCGTCATCAGAATTACAACGAGGACCGGGAAAAAGGCGAATTGCCATTTGAGGCGCGCGCCCTCTACCGGGTCGAGTTCGTCGGTTTCCACTTTCACATTTGAGTCTTTAATGGGAGCTACCTGGCCGGTGGTTCTTGCCCTGCTTTCAGCCTTGAACATCGGACCGAAATCGCGGTTGGTGTAGATAAGCACCAGCATGAAAAATAGTGTAAGCACGGGGTAATAAGAGTATTTCAGAGAGCTGAGAAAAATGGAATAAGCCGATGCCGAAGAGTCGAAATGTTGAATCAAATGCAACCCTGACTCAATATATCCGAGTTCGGCCCCTATCCATGTAGTGATAAATGCAACCGCCGCCACGGGTGCTGCTGTGCTGTCCACGATGTAGGCAAGCTTCTCTCTGGACACCTTGAAAGCATCGGTCACAGAGCGCATAGTATTCCCGACTATTAATGTGTTGGCGTAATCGTCGAAGAAAATGGCCACCCCGAGAAACCAGGTGACGAATTGTGAGCTGCGCGGTGATTTTGCGTATTTCGACAGTGAAAGTACAACTCCAGCCATGCCCCCGTTTTTGGAAATAATGGCCACCATTCCACCAATAAGTAGCGAAAAAATTATCACCGCAAGATGCCCTGATCCGGTCAAAGCATCAAGCATGTATTTTTGAACAACCCTGAGAAGGCTGTCGGCAAAATAGTAAATGGAATCGATGCGCAGGCCCCCAATTATAAACGCCCCGGCCCATACTCCGGCGAATAATGAAACCACAACTTCTTTGAAAATCAAGGCCAGTGCAATGGCTATGACAGGTGGGAGTACCGAGAGCCAGAATGGGATGCCACGAATGCGAAAGTGACCATTTTCCAACTTCGAGATATGGTAAAGGTAGTGGGCACTATCACTTGTTTTCAACAATGCCAACCCACCCCTCTCATCAGCATCGAAGTTGAAAACCGCAAAGCCATCAGTAAACACGATAGCAGTATCTTCGGTATTGACTTTCAGGGTGCACACTCCGTTTGCGCCCGGTGACTGCAACACTATCTGCCCGTCACGTTCGGTGAGCGTAAAATCTTTCACGGAAATTTCTGGCACTTGTTCCACCTCCACTTCAGCAGTTTGTGTGGTGTCTGCCAGTTCCTGGCCAAAAGTGAAAATCGAAGTTGACAAAAAAAGCAGTGAAAGGAACAGGGTTTTTATTCGCATGTCGTTGGTGCTTTTCCAGATAATGTTGACTTGGGTCGAAATGCCACTTTTCGAAACAATGCGTTCCGGAAAGGCAAGTCAATCCTTAAAGATTACTTTCTTTTGTAGCGAAAGCGAAAGAAACGAGAATTTGGTGTTTTATGAAAAAACTCATCGTAAAAAATAAGTTTTACTTCGCCTGTCTGACGATATTTATTTTGGCTGTGGGAGTTCTGATGGCATTTATCGACAAAGGCGAGGCAATTCTTTTCCTCAATAGTCACCATATCTTGTGGGCGAATATTTTTTTTAAATACGCGACCCGATTGGGGGAAGAGCCTGTGTATGTGATCGTAGTCCTTTTGTTTTTGACCTATCGGATGAGGTGGTCACTACTCGTTGCCCTGACGGGATTCACCGTGATGGGAGTGAGCTATGTCAGCAAGATTTTTTTTGCCGAAGACCGGCCTCTCGCGTATTTTCGGAAACTCAATCAGGACGACGTGCTCAACTTTGTGGATGGCGTGAAGGTGTACACTGGCCAGACCAGTTTTCCTTCCGGCCATAGCATGTCTGCATTTGCGCTATACACCCTGCTTGTTTTTCTGCTGCCGCCCCGAAAAAGATATGCGGCCATTCTCTTTTTTCTCGCCCTTTCTGTCGTCATATCGAGGGTATATCTCGTTCAACATTTCCTGCGCGACATTTACGCAGGCAGCATTACCGGTATGGGTATCGCCATATTGGTATACCTGATAAGTTCGAGGATTGAATACAAGCCTGGCCAGGGTCTGGACCGGCCCCTGTTTTTTAGAAAAAGAAAAACCGCCTGAGCAATGTGCAAAGGCGGCTTTTTTATTGGGCTATAAAACCAGCTTATTTTATGCCTAATTTTTTACGGAGGGCAGGAGGTACTGCATTCTTATTAACCATCAGTGCTACGGTTTTCAGCCGGAAATAAGGTTCCGACATATAGAGGTAGCCTTGATAGGGGCTGATTTCTCCCCATGAGTTTTTCACGTAATAATACCGTGTGTCATTTTGGTCTTTTGCAATGCCGGTGATGTGCATCAGGTGATCGTCGGTGGTGGAATAGTTCTCAAAAGTTTCTTGCCGGAGTTCCTGTGTAACAGATATTTCCTCACCTGGCTCCGTGAACAAGTCATTCCTCTTGGCATCGACGGGAAGCACGGCGATACCGTTGGAACCGGAGAATCCCCTTTCGCTGACATCGCCATCCCATGCGACGGAATATCCTTTGTCAATTGCATAATCCGCAATTGCAACAAGGTCCTCCTCAGTTACATTGTAATAGCTTCCATTCGACCAGTTATCGGGAATTTCCAACACGAATGAGCTGTAAAACGGATGGTGGGAATAAGAGGTGAAACTCACGTAGTCGCTGGGGTTGATACCCAGTTGTTCGGCAAACGACTGGGCGGTGTATTTTTTGCCCTTGTATTCGAATTCTTCGGGCGCATCGCCCAAGTAGGCATCCATGAGGCCTGTAAATCCTTTCAACCATTTAGGGCTGGGCCTTTTTTGTTTCACGAAAACGCTAAGAAGCCCGCTCAGGGCCGACTCCATTTCACTGTGGTCGTACATATAGTCGCCGGGAAGTTTCCCGCTGTAAACGGATTCGGGGATGGCCCCTCCGGTTTTAAACGCATTTATTACATCGTGGGCGAGCCCGCCTTGTCCAAATTGGGCTTTGCCTTGCCGCAGAATGTAGTTCTTTGCCTTTTGCTGGTAGCTCGTGCGAACGAAATACATTTCCGAGAGGTCGTAATCCGGCTTGCCCATGCGTATAAGTTCCGACTCCAAAAATGAGGAAGTGGCAAAACTCCAACAAGTGCCTGTGTTTTGCTGGTTTTTTATAGTCGTGCAATGGCAGTCGCTGAGCATAGAAAACTGGTATTGAGCCTGAAGGCTGAAGGCCAAAATCAATAAGAGATAAAGGGAAAATGATTTTTTCATCGTTGCGTGTTTTAGATGGAGGATTGAAAATCTGGTCAAAATAGTGATACAATAAGACCAATTCTTATCTTGACGGCTGCAATTTTACCAAAAACAAATGAACCAAAAAGTAAACTACGGGCGGGAAGCAATAAAAAAGGAACTGCAATACTCCGAATTTGATGTATTAATCATTGGAGGTGGCATCACCGGAGCAGGAATTGCTATCGATGCAGCCCTGCGCGGCATGAAGGTCGCGCTCGTTGAAAAAAACGACTTTGCTTCCGGCACGAGCAGCCATTCCACAAAACTCATCCACGGAGGGCTGCGTTACCTGAAACAATTGGAATTCCAATTAGTCAACGAGGTAGGCAGAGAGCGTTCCATCCTTCACCAATTGGCACCGCATCTTGTACTCCCGGAAAAGATGTTGTTGCCCATCGTTCGTGGTGGCACATTTGGAAAAACCTCCACTTCTTTTGGCCTCTGGCTGTATGACGTTTTGGCGGGCGTAGAGTCTGCCGACAAAAAACAAATGCTGAACAAAGCCCAATGCCTGCATTTAGCACCATTGCTCAAAGAAGAGGGGCTGCTCGGCGGGGGCCTTTACGCAGAATACCGGACCGACGATGCGCGGCTTACCCTCGAAGTTTTGAAATCGGCAATGAGGCATGGTGCCATTTGTTTGAATTACACTTCTTTCCTCAACTTTCACGAGCATAAAGGTACGCTCGATGGTGCGCGCTGCCGCGATGAATGTTCGGGGGAAGAATTTGACATAAATTCAACCTATGTTATCAATGCCACTGGACCCTGGGTTGACGAGCTGCGCAAGAAAGCAGGGGTGCTCAACAGCAAGCGTTTGTTTCTTTCCAAAGGCGTGCATATTGTGGTTTCACAGGAGCGCTTCCCACTCCGGCAAGCCGTCTATTTCGATATACGCGATGGTCGCATGATGTTCGCCATTCCGAGGCACCGCTGTACTTACATTGGCACCACTGACACCCCTTTCAAAGAGGATTTGAACAACGTACAGGCGAATCCAGCCGACGTCGATTACCTTTTGAATGGGGTCAATTCTATGTTCCCCTCACTGCGCCTCGTCCGCCAAGATGTGGAAAGCACATGGGCCGGACTGCGTCCGCTCATCTTCGAAAAGGGAAAGAAAACAGGTGAAATTTCCCGGAAAGACGAGGTATTTACAGGTCGTAACGGCTTGATTTCAATGGCAGGAGGCAAACTGACTGCTTACCGGAAAATGGCCGAGCGCGTAGTTGATATTTTGGTGAAGAAATTTAAGAAAGAGTATGGCAGAAAATTTGGGCAATGCCTCACTCAACAAGAGGCGTTGGCAGAAAAGCCATTTCTGAATGCGGCGGAAGTGAGCGCTTTCGAAAAAGAGTTAGCCATTCAATACGATGGCATCGCTGCCAATAATTATATTATTCCGGCGCTCGTAGAAGGGTTCGGGAGGGAGGCCGCTACCATCCTTGCCGGAGCCAAAAAGAGTAGTCGTTTAAATAGTGAATTGGATTTTTGCTTCGCAAATGAAATGGTGGTTAAGCCACTCGATTTTCTCGTCCGCCGCACAGGCCGCCTTTATTTCAATATCGCCCGGGCAGAATCTGAAAAAGAAGACGTCCTGCTGGCATTCAGTGAACATTTTGGCTGGGACCGAAAACAGATGGACATTGAGCGGAAAACCGTCGAAGATGCCTTCTGCCGCGCCAGGTTTAGCGACTGCTGAGCAGATTGGCCGATGGTAAATAGCCTCCCTTCGACAATCCTTTTACCTTTGCCCAGTCCCTTTTTACTCACCCGTTTCCAATGACAATTACGGACGCAAAAGCAGCCCTCAAGAAATATTTTGGTTATGACGCCTTCAGGCCTATGCAGGCTGATGCCATCAATGCAGTTTACGCTGGTAGGGATGTTTTGCTTCTTATGCCCACTGGTGGTGGAAAGTCCGTTTGTTTTCAGGTACCCGCCATCACGATGGAGGGCGTTTGCGTGGTTATTTCACCACTTATTTCCTTGATGAAAGACCAGGTGGAGGCCCTTCGGGCCAATGGTGTACGGGCCGCATTTCTCAACAGTTCACTTGGTGGACCTGAGCAACGCCATGTTGAAGATGAAATGTTCAAGGGACGCCTGGACCTGATTTACGTTTCCCCGGAGAAAATGGCTTCTCGCGATTTTCAGCCCCTGCTCCAATCCATCAAGATTTGTCTTTTCGCCATCGACGAAGCACATTGCATCTCAGCCTGGGGCCACGATTTTCGAAAGGAATACAGGCAACTGAAATATTTAAAACAAAATTTCCCTGCTGTACCAGTAATAGCGCTCACAGCCACCGCCGACCGGGTGACACGTAATGACATCGTTGCGCAACTGGGATTCAAAGACCCTGCAATATTCATCGATTCTTTCGACCGCCCCAACCTGAATCTCGAGGTTCGGCCCGGCCGGAAACGATGGGAACAAATCCTGGAGTTTATTCGCGAACGGCCGCACCAGTCCGGCATCATTTATTGTCTTGCCCGCAAAACGACCGAGTTACTGGCCTCAAAGCTGCAAGCCGAAGGCATCGTTGCGGACAGTTATCACGCGGGCATGGACGCCAACCGCCGCTCAAGTGTTCAGGAGGATTTTATCAACGACCAAACGCCTGTTGTATGTGCCACCATTGCTTTTGGTATGGGTATCGACAAAAGCAATGTCAGGTGGGTTATACATTATAATTTGCCCAAAAATATCGAGAGTTTTTACCAGGAAATAGGCCGGGCTGGCAGAGACGGACTTCCGTCGGATACCTTGCTTTTTTATAGCTATGGCGATGTTATGAAAATGAAGGACATCATTAAATCCAACGGGGAGGGTGAGTTCACGCGCGTGCACCTTGCCAAACTCGACCGCATGCAGCAATATGCAAGTTCTCTGATTTGCCGGAGGAAAATTTTGTTGACTTATTTTAACGAAACAGTACTCGAAAATTGCGGTAACTGTGACGTGTGTAAAAATCCACCGCAATATTTCGACGGAACTCTAATTGCCCAAAAGGCTCTATCGGCAGTGGCACGGCTCAAAGAACAAGTGGCAACAGGCATGCTCGTCGGCGTACTTCGCGGGTCAAAGAGTTACGGCCTGCTTTCTGCCGGATATGATAAAGTGAAAACCTACGGTGCCGGCCGTGATCTGCGACAGGATGAATGGTTCCAATATCTGGAGCAACTGGTGAATCAGGGGCTGCTCGACGTTGCGTATGACGACGCCTACAAAGTAAAACTGACAGCAGCCAGCCGGGCCATTCTTTTCGACGGGCACAAAGTGCAATTGGTGAAAGTGGAAACGGTCAAAAAAAGACTGGCAGGTGAAAAGGCCAAGGCTGACAATAAATCGCGCCGGGTCATCGGCCGGCAAAGGGTTCGAGACGAGCTGTTCGAGCATCTGCGTAAAATCAGACTTAAACTTTCGAGGGAAAAAGGCCTGCCTCCGTACATCGTTTTCAGCGACGCCACATTAGAGGAAATGGCTGCTGAACGCCCAGCTACCGAGGCTGACCTAAAGCGTGTGAGCGGTGTGGGGGAACAAAAACTCCGGGAATATGGGCGCATATTCCTGACTGGCATTCAGGAGTTTATATTGCAAAAAAAAGAGGAGGGATTGAAAATCAAAGGCTCTACCTACCTCGAAACGTACCAGATGTATAAACGAGGCATCAGCGCAGAAGAAATCGCTCAAACAAGGGAGCTCAGCCTGGGCACTGTATTTTCCCATTTCGCCTGGTTGTACGAAATGGGTGAGCGAATTGATATTGGGAAATATGTAAGTAAGGCCGAATTGAAAGCCATAACCTCCGTACTAGATACGCTGGAAGAACCGTTCAAAATGAAAGATATATACGATGGCCTTAACGAGGAAATCAGTTACGAAAAGATAAGATTGGGAGTGGCGTATTACAATCGGAAAGCCACGCGTTTTTAGGCATAGCAAATATGACGAATCTCCCTGTCAGGGTGCGAGCCGTTCGATATTCCACCCCCCTGCCCCATCGGGAGTAAATGAAAAGCGGTCGTGAAGTCTGTTCTTGCATCCTTGCCAAAATTCGAAACTACTCGGAACCACACGGTACCCTCCCCAAAACGAAGGCAGAGGCACTTCCTTATTCTCGAATTTCCGCAGCATTTCTTCAAATTTTGACATCAGCATCTGGCGGGAAGTTATCGGGCTGCTTTGGTTCGACACCCAGGCGCCAATCTGACTGCCGCGCGGACGGCTGAGAAAATATTTGGCTGAGGTGGCCGCGGAGACCTTAAATGCCTCGCCGGTTATTTTTACCTGCCGTTCAAGATCGAGCCAGGGGAATAGTAGCGCAACCTTTGGATTTTCAGCAATGTCACGCGCTTTACTGCTGCCGTAATTGGTATAAAATACGAATCCTTCCTCATCAAAATATTTCAACAAAACTGTACGAACCGATGGCTGCCCCTCATTCGATACAGTAGCGAGAGTCATGGCATTGGGCATTTCCAGCCCACCTGATTCCGCCTGTTTGAACCATTTTTCAAACTGCTGCACGGGATTTGGGGCCAAGTCATTGCGCGACAGGCCTGCCTTCGTAAATTCTTCTCTCATCGTACTCAGGTCCATATTCAATTTTATTTGCCGTGAAAGTGACAATATTTTGGGTCAGTTTGTACATCTAAAGGTCCAATTTTAAAGACTACCGATGATATACTTAGCGAATCAGAATGAGAATGAGAAATATCATCAAACTTCTGTTGTTGTAGCTTCATTTTTATGGCTTAATGCTAACTTGCGCTGACAAAACCTAACCAAAATTAAAACATCAATTATGACCACATTAAAATTTGCAACCAAAAGAACCAACCCTCTCAAATCTGACATGAAATATGCCTTCTCTTTTCACGAAGGGGACGGCAAAAACAAACAACTATTGGGCGGCAAAGGTGCCAATCTTTGCGAAATGACCCAAATCGGCCTCAACGTACCGCCCGGCTTCGTCATCAGCACGGAAGCCTGTCTGGCCTGCCTCGAAAACCCCGCAAGAGAATTGCCTGCCGGGCTCATGGAGCAGGTCAGGGAGCAAATAAAAGATGTTGAGAATCGCTCGGGAAAATTATTTGGTGACAGCAAAAACCCGCTCCTCGTTTCAGTGCGGTCAGGAGCTGCCATGTCCATGCCGGGCATGATGGACACCATTTTGAATTTGGGGCTCAACGCCAAAACTCTTCCCGGCCTGATAGCTCAAACAAAAAATGAGCGGTTCGGATACGACGCCTATCGCCGCTTTATTCAGCTATTCGGCAAGGTAGCCCTTGGAGTGGCTGATGAATATTTTGACGAAGTATTTGAAGAAATAAAATCGAGAGCCGGGGTCAAACTGGACGTAGAGTTGTCGGCGGAAAACCTCAAAGAAATCAGCAGTCGTTTTCTCGAAATTGTGAAAGATAAAACGGGAAAGCCCTTTCCCGAAGATGTATTCGAACAACTGGAAATTGCCATCAAAGCCGTTTTCAGTTCGTGGATGGGCCGCCGTGCAGTGGACTACCGGCATGAATTTCACATCACAAAAGACATGGCCAATGGCACGGGAGTCAATGTGGTCGCGATGGTTTTTGGCAACATGGGCAGTGACAGTGGCACTGGAGTGGCTTTTACGCGTGACCCCGGCACAGGCGAAAACGAACTGTTCGGCGAATACCTCGTAGATGCACAGGGTGAAGACGTTGTGGCCGGCATCCGAACCCCTAAACCCGTGGCGGAGATGGGAAGTGAAATGCCGGAAATGTCAGTTCAGTTGATTGACTTGCGCAATAAATTGGAAGCGCACTACAAAGAAGTGCAGGATTTTGAATTCACCATCGAAAAAGGTGTGTTGTACTGCCTGCAAACCCGAAACGGGAAAATGAACGCTGCGGCATTAGTCAGGACTTCGGTGGAAATGGTGGAACAAGGCTTGATTTCCAAAGAGCAGGCCTTGCTGCGCGTGCAACCTGCCATGTTGGAACAACTGCTGTTTCCGCGGCTCGACCCAACCCATAAAGCAGAGCCCCTGGCCCAGGGTCTGCCAGCCTCCCCCGGCGCGGCTCATGGCCGATGTGTATTCGATGCCGACCGGGCAGAAATAATGGGCAAGGCTGGGGAGAAAGTGATACTCGTGAGGGAGGAAACAAAGCCCGAAGACATTCACGGTTTCTTTGCTTCGCAAGGCATCCTCACCAGCCGGGGCGGAAAAACATCGCACGCTGCCGTGGTGGCCCGAAGCATGGGTAAGCCCTGCGTAGCTGGTGCCGAAGGCATTTTTGTCGATGTGCGCAAAAGACAGGCGATCATTGGTGACAGAAAATTGCATGAAGGGGATGTGATCACCATCGACGGCGGTACCGGCTATGTTTATACCGGGGAAATCCCCACCGTTGAACCCGAATTTTCCGACAACCTCAAGACGCTGCTCTCATGGGCCGATGAGAAAGCCCGCCTTCAGGTTATGGCCAACGCAGATACCCCCAATGCAGCTAAAAAAGCCGTCGATCTTGGCGCTATGGGCATTGGCCTTTGCCGCACCGAGCGCATGTTCAATGCAGTGGAGCGCCTGCCGCTCGTTATCGATATGATTTTGGCGGATGAAACTGAAGCGCGCCAGGCCGCCCTGAACAAACTCCTACCCATTCAGCGCCAGGATTTCGTTGAAGTATTCACTGTGATGGCTCCCCGGCCGGTAACTGTCAGGCTCCTCGACCCGCCGATTCACGAGTTCTTGCCCGATGAAAAAGATCTGACGGCCGAATTGGACCACCTTCGCCATCTCAAAACTACTATCGAAGGGGTGAACAACCTGTACAACAGTTTGCGCCTCGTGGAAGCAGAAGAAGAATTGGCGAAACATTACCCATCGCCTTTCGATGCGAAAGGGGAAGCCCTCGTGCAAAAGGCATTTGCCAAAAAGGAGAAAATGCTCGCCAAAATAAAAGAACTGCACGAAGTGAACCCCATGCTTGGTCATCGCGGCGTCCGCCTCGGTCTCACCTACCCCGAAATATTCAAAATGCAGATTCAGGCCATTTTGGAGGCCGAAGCAGAATGCGAATTGAAGGGGGTGCATCCCAATGTTGAAATCATGGTCCCTCAGGTTTGCACGGTTGTCGAACTGCGCCATGTAAAAGAATACGTAGATGAAGTTAAAGCGCAGGTAGAACGCGAAAGAGGAGTGAAACTCAAGTTCAAATTCGGGTCGATGATTGAAGTGGTCAGAGCGTGCATGATGGCGGAGAGCATGGCCGAGGCAGCAGAGTTCTTCTCCTTTGGGACAAATGACCTCACCCAGGCCACCTATTCTTTTTCACGGGAAGATGCCGAGAATAAGTTTCTCCCGCTGTACCAGAAAAAGGGAATATTGCACGACAATCCATTCGAGGTATTGGATACAGCAGGCGTTGGCAAATTGATGAAACTGACAGTGAAATGGGGCCGCAAAACACGCCCCGGGATGAAAATCGGCATTTGCGGGGAACAGGGCGGACACCCCGCCAGCATCAAATTTTGCCATGATATTGGATTGAGCTATGTCTCATGTTCCGCACCCCGGGTACCCATCGCCCGGTTGGCAGCTGCTCACGCCGCCTTGAATAATAGTTGATTGATTGAAGACAATAATTCCCAAAGCCTCCCGAAGCAAGAATCTCCGGGAGGCTTTTTTAATGACTTATGTGCGGCAACTTCGCGATACATTGCGGGCAATACATCTTTGCCTAAGATGGGGGTTATTGAGCAAATCCGGGCCTGGCAGGATACCGCAATAACCTCATTCCACCGCATCGAGAACCATTTTCACAAACTCCCCGATTTTTTTTGGCTCCAGCCAGCGGGTCACGATGACCAGGTCGTTTACATCATCCACAACGATAAAATTGCCGCCGAAGCCGGCGGCATAAAAGATGTGTTCGGGCACGCCCTCCCAATGCCGCGGGCCGCGGTTGTGCCACCACATATAGCCGTAACTCTCGTTGGCATCCGACGGCCGCTGCACCGCTTTTACCCAACTTTCTGAAATCAATTGTCGTCCGTTCCAATCACCATGACGCAGAAAAAGCAGTCCGAAACGGGCCTGGTCGAGGGTATTGATGAACATGCCACCCCCGGAGTGGCCGCCTCCGCTGACCGACTGCACCATGGTGCCGTCCACATTGACGAAGGCATCGTCGTAACCATACCACCGCCAGGTTGTGGAAGCCCCGATGGGGTCCATTATTTTTTCTTTCAAAACTACAGGCAGTGGCCGCCTCCACACCTGCAACAGTGCATAAGCCAGCACGTTCACGCGAACGTCGTTGTAATTGAAATGGGTGCCTGGGGCAAAGTACTCCCTGCTTTTCCAGTCGTCCAATCCCCCGTCATTGGAGGGCCTGTCGGCCCAATCCTGCATGCCGAAAAGCGAGCCCGACCAGTCGGATGATTGCGTGAGCAGATGGTCCCAGGTGATGGCGGCGTTGTGCGCACCGTCGAAGGTGCCATCCCAGACATAGTCCCCGGCAGCATCGAGAACGCTGCGAATGAGCCCGGCATCGATGGCGAGGCCCGCCACCGTGGAAAGATAGCTTTTGGTGACACTGAAGGTCATGTCCACCCGATTCACATCGCCCCATTCGGCGGTGATGTAGCCGTTTTTGATGATGAGGCCTGCAGGGCCACCGCGTTTTTTCACAGGGCCGGCAAGGTGGTGAAACGGCTCGCGTGCAAACCCCTCGAGAATGGCCACCCGCAGGTCGCGGGAGCCGCTGTACTCGTGGGCAATGGCAAAATGTTCTGCCTCGTTTAGCGCGGCTGTATCAAAGTTCATTTCTCCGGCAGGTCTGCGTGCCCATTCGCCGGCAGGCGGGAAATATACCTGTGCCTGGAGCTGATGCAAGACTGTGAGAAAAAACAGGAGTTGGAGTATTTTTTTCATCGTTTTAAAAAGATTGAATTTCGGCGCTTAACTTAGCCCTTCGGTCATTGGGAGCCAATTTCACTAATTTAATAAAAATACGCCATGAAAAACCGGTTGCTTATTATTTCATGCCTGCTTTTTTGCGGTGCTGCTGCAACAGGCCAACAGCTCCAATTTGAAATTTCGTGCTTAAAAGAAGCCTCCCCGGTTTCGCTGGACGGCCGGATGCTTCTTTTTATTTCGAAGACAAACCAGCCGGAACCGCGATTCCAGATTCGGGACGATGTACGCTCAGCCCAGGTTTTCGGAGTGAATGTGGAAGATTTGCGCCCCGGCCAGGTTGCCGTGGTGGATGGCTCCGTATTCGGTTATCCCCTGAGCAGCCTGAACCTCCTGCCTGCAGGAGAATACTACGTGCAAGCGCTGTTGAACCGCTACGACACGTACCATCTCGCATCCGGCCATTCGGTGAAACTGCCGGCCAGTTGGCAAGCCGGTCAGCAATACAACCATGAACCCGGCAACCTGTTCAGTTTGCCGCAAAGAGTGTATCTCGACCCGGAAAATGGCAAGGTACAGCGCATTCAAATTACCGAAACAGTGCCTCCTATCAGTGTGCCGGAAGACACAAAATACGTCAAGCACGTGCGTATCAAAAGCAAGTTGCTCAGCGATTTCTGGGGCCGCGACATGTACCTCGGGGCACATGTGCTGCTTCCCGAAGGGTTTAAGGAACACCCCGATACTCACTATCCCCTCATGATTTTTCACGGCCATTTTCCATCGGATTTCGGTGGTTGGCGCACCACCCCACCCGACCCGAATCTCCAGCCCGACTATTCCGAGCGCTTCCATGTGGAAGGTTACAACCGCATTCAGCAACAGGAGGAGTACGAATTTTATAAAACATGGACCGGCGCAGATTTCCCGCGTTTCCTGGTGGTAGAAATCCAACATGCCAACCCTTATTATGACGACAGCTACGCCGTGAACTCTGCCAATCTCGGCCCCTATGGCGATGCCATTACTTATGAATTGATTCCCTATATTGAAAAGCTGTTCCGCGGCATCGGGGAGGGCTGGGCGAGGTTTTTATACGGCGGTTCCACGGGAGGCTGGGAGGCACTGGCCGTGCAGGTTTTTTATCCCGATGAATACAACGGCTGCTTCGCCGCCTGCCCCGACCCCATAGACTTTCGGGCCTATACCACCACCAATATTTATGAAGACAAAAACGCCTATTACGACGAAGGGCCCTTTTGTAAAATACTCCGGCCGGGCCACCGCGACTACCTCGGCCACGTCTCGGCCATGCTCATCGACCAGAACCACAAAGAACTGGCCCTCGGCGACAAATCGCGCTCCGGCGACCAGTGGGACATTTGGGAGGCGGTGTTTTCGCCTGTCGGCGAAGACGGATACCCCGCCCGCATCTGGGACAAACTCACTGGCGACATCGACCCGGAGGTAGCTGCTTATTGGCGCGAAAATTACGACCTCCGCTACATCCTTCAACGCGACTGGACGACCCTCGGCAAAAAGCTGGAAGGCAAAATCCACATTTATTGCGGCGACATGGACAATTACTACCTGAACAACGCAGTCTATCTCATGGAGGAGTTTTTGGAACACACTTCCGACCCGTATTACAACGGCGAAGTGGACTATGGCGACCGCGCCGAGCATTGCTGGAATGGCGATCACAACAACCCCAACCAAATTTCACGCCTCCATTACAACACGCAATTTTTACCGAAAATACTCAAGCGCATCGAGGCCTCTGCTCCGAAAGGAGCGGATTTGAAGAGCTGGAAGTATTGAGGTGAGGGGTTGAGGAGAGTTGAGGGGGTTGAGGGGGAGTTGAGGCAGGGCTGTTAAGTTCTCCCAGATACTGGCTCCAGAGGAGCCAA
>CAZPHZ010000021.1:0-15159 GCA_964586035.1 uncultured Saprospiraceae bacterium | reverse complement strand
CTTGGTCTGGAGCTGTTGACCAAGTAGCTTTCGGGACAGGTGAAGAGCAAATGAAAAGACTTGTAATCATTGCCGCAGGAAATACCGATGAAAGCGAATTAAACAGGTATCCTGAAGCATCCAAGAGTACATCTGTAGAATCTCCGGGACAATCCTGGAATGCATTGACAATTGGTGCATTTACCGAAAAAAATCAACTTTCAGACCCTGGTCTTTCTGGCTGGTCTCTCCTTGCGCCTTTTGGAGGGCTTTCTCCTTTTAGTACAACTTCCCTAATTTGGGATAAAAAATGGGCGGTCAAGCCGGACGTTGTTTTTGAAGGAGGCAATGCAATATTTGATGAAAACAATTTTGCTTCAGAATGTGATGATTGTTCATTACTTTCTACTCATTACCAACCCCAATTTCAATCATTTTTCACCTTCAATAAAACAAGTGCAGCAACTGCCCAGGCAGCTTGGTTTGCTGCGCAAATCATGAAGGCATATCCAAATACATGGCCTGAAACAGTCCGTGCTCTTGTCGTCCATTCAGCTAGTTGGACTGAGAAAATGCACGAGCAATTTAGAAATGGTAACCAAAGAAGTGATTTTCGTATATTATTGCGTATTTGTGGTTACGGGGTACCTGATTTGAAAAAGGCAACGAGTTGTCTCGATAATTCATTGACGCTCATCGCTCAAGAACGCATTCAGCCTTTTTCAAGAAGAGACGGAAGATATGTTACTAATGAAATGCATCTTTTTGAACTTCCTTGGCCTGCGGAAATACTTCGAAGTTTAGGAGAGATGAAGGTAACTTTACGAATAACACTTTCCTATTTTATTGACCCCAGCCCAGGAGAAATCGGTTGGAAGGACAAATATCGCTATCCATCTCATGGGTTACGTTTTGACATTAATACTCCGCTTGAAAATAGAGATTCGTTCATTCGTAGAATTAATGCAGCAATTAGGGAAGCCGATGAGACTTCAGGATACTCTTCTCCGAATGTAAGTCAACGTTGGATGTTAGGGCCTCAAAATAGGGATAGTGGTTCAATTCATTCAGATTACTGGATAGGCACAGCAGCTGATTTGGCTGAGAGCAATCTTGTCGCAGTTTATCCAACTGTTGGCTGGTGGCGTGAACGCCATCACTTGGGCAAATGGAATTCGTGGACACGTTATTCCCTCATCATTTCATTGGAAACAGAAGACCAAACTGTACCTGTTTATGAAACAGTAGCCAATCTGATTCGAACTAGAGTTGAAATCCAAGTTAGATGATATCAGCTTCGAAATTCCTTGCAAGAACTATTCAAACTGAACAAAACTTTTCATGAATCTCCCAAACTTCACCCTCAACTCCTGGCAACCCCACACCGGCACCGGCGTCCCCCAACACAACGCCATCACCGGCGAACTCATCGCCACCGCCGGCAGCGACGGCCTCGACTATGCGGCTATGATGGACTATGCCCGAAAAACGGGAGGCCCGGCCCTGCGCAGGATCACCTTTTACAACCGGGGGTTGATGCTGAAAAAGCTGGCCCTCTACCTCCATGAGCGCCGCAAGAGCTACTACCCGTTGAGCTATGCCACCGGTGCCACCAAGGCCGATAGCTGGGTGGACATCGAGGGTGGCATCGGCACCCTGTTCGCATACGCCAGCCTGCGACGCAAACTGGGCAGCGAAACTTTTTACGTGGACGGCGACGCCATCAGCGCTTCCAAAGAAGGCACCTTCATCGGCCACCACATCATGACGCCGAAGCATGGCGTGGCCATCCACATCAACGCCTTCAACTTTCCCATCTGGGGAATGCTGGAAAAACTCTCTGCCAACCTGCTGGCCGGTATGCCTGCCATCGTGAAGCCCTCAGAACTCACCAGCTTCCTGACGCAGGCGATGGTGAAAGACATCGTTGATTCGGGCATTCTGCCGGAAGGCTCGTTGCAATTGGTGTGCGGCACCGGCGTGGGTATTCTGGAGCCGGTCACCTCGCAGGATGTGGTCACGTTCACCGGCTCGGCGTCCACCGGGCGCATGTTGAAAGCCCTGCCGCAAATCATTGAAAATGCCGTGCCTTTTAACATGGAGGCAGACAGCCTCAATGCCGCCGTGTTGGGTGAAGATGCCGGGCCCGGCACGCCGGAGTTCGATATTTTTATCAAAGAAGTACGCCGGGAGATGGTGACCAAGGCCGGGCAGAAATGCACCGCAATCCGCCGCATCATCGTCCCGGAGAATTTTGTGGAAGCTGTGAAAATTGCCCTCGGAAAGGCCTTGGCGAAAACCACCATCGGCGACCCGCAGGTAGAAGGCGTGCGCATGGGCAGCCTCGTCGCCAAAGTGCAGGTGGAAGAAGTGCGCAAACGGGTAGAGCAATTAGCCGCCAGCACCCCCATCGTGTACGGCAACTTAGACGATTACGAAGTGGTGGGTGCCGACCGGCAAAAGGGTGCCTTTTTCTCCCCCATCCTCTTTCTCAACGATGCTCCTTTTGAAAAACAAGACTCGCACAACATCGAAGCTTTCGGGCCGGTGAGCACGCTGATGCCTTACAAAACTCTCGACAAGGCCATCGAATTGGCCAACATGGGCAAAGGCTCGCTGGTCAGCAGCATCGTCACCGCCGACGAGCGCATTGCGAGGGATTATACGCTCGGCTCTGCGCCTTACCACGGTAGGATTTTGATTTTGAACGAGGCTTGCGCCAAAGAGAACACGGGCCACGGCTCGCCCCTGCCCCTGCTCATGCACGGCGGCCCAGGCCGGGCCGGCGGAGGCGAGGAATTGGGTGGTCTGCGCGGGGTGAAGCATTACCTCCAAACGACCGCCATCCAAGGCCATCCGACCTTCATCTCGGCTGTGACCAATCAGTACCAACAGGGTGGCAGGCAAACGGAAAAACCCGTCCATGTTTTCAGAAAACATTTTGAAGAGCTGGAAATCGGCGAAACGGTCATCACCGCCAAACACACCGTCACCGAGGCAGACATCACCAACTTCGCCAACGTCAGCGGCGACAATTTTTATGCGCACATGGATGCTACGGCATTGGAGGGCACTATTTTCGAGCGGCGCGTGGCCCACGGCTATTTCATCCTGTCCAAAGCTGCCGGCCTTTTTGTGGACCCCAAGAAAGGCCCCGTGCTGTTGAACTACGGAATAGACGAGTGCCGCTTCACCAAGCCCGTTTATCCCGGCATGACCATCGGCGTGCGTTTCACCGTGAAAGAGAAAATTGACCAGGAAAAAAAGAGCGAAGACGACGTGGCCAAAGGCATCGTCAAGTTTCTCGTGGACGTGTACGATGAAACCGGCGAGACGGTGGCGCTGGCGACCATTTTGACGATGGTGAGAAAGTTGGAGCAGGGGTGACAGAGCCGGCATTCTTCTGTTCGTCTGAGTTTCTTTTTTTACCTTTAATCGGGTTTTGTCAATGGGCGCTGCAGGGCCAATGGCAGAAAAACGGCCGGGATATGCGGAATTTATTTTCCATCGAATTTTTCAACGAACACCTTTCATCATGAAAACAGAAACGACCAACACATCCTCCAGAGCCGTGCGGCTGACCCTCGGCGGCGAAGAGCTTACCTACCGCCCGGAGACCAAAAAGGCATTGGACATTGAAATCCTGCTGCTCCACATTCCACTGTTTGCTGTCGTGTTTACCTACGCGGAGGGCTACATCGCATGGCCGCTGTTTTACTTGTTGTTTCACATTTTTGAAATGCGCATTTTCATTGGCAACCACGACCGTTTTCACACCGACATGAGCGTGCGGCTCCCGCGCTTTGCCGAAGCCATTGCCGAATGGCTGGCAGTGTGCGTTACGCCGTGGGACGAGCCTTATGAGTCTATCAAAAAGAAGCACATCACGCACCACATTACGCACAGCGCCGGCAAGAGCGCTCCACCCGAAGATGTAGCCAACGACCCTCATCTGCTGTACGAATCGGGCGGGGGCCTGCGGGCATTCCTGAGTTGCATGTTTTACGAAGAAGTGCAACTGATACACGACATCCGCTACGGCAACCTCACTCGAGACCGCCTGTACCGGTTTTTGATTTATGCCCCTCTCATTGCGCTGTTCATTTTGAAATATGGCTGGGTAAAATTCTGGGGAGTCTTTGCGGCCATGCGCCTGCTGGGAGGCATAGCCTGGTTTATTTTTTCGTGGGGCATCCATCAGCCGGATATTTTCCGGTATGGTTTTTCAAAAAAAGTGCCCCGGCTGTTCAAACTTCTTTTTCAGCTGATGAATGGCCGCAGAGTCACGGAAGGCTGCATTCATCATGTCATTCACCACGCCTGGCCGGGAGTGCCATACACCCGGCTCCGCGAATTCGACGCCGCTGCGCTGCGGCATCCTGACGCGGCACCCGACATGAGAGCTATTGGCGCATAAAATCATCGCATTATGACCCGCAACGAAGCACGCGAAATACTATTCGAACTCACAAAAACGGACTCCCTGCGCCGCCATGCCCGCAGTGTGGAGTTGGTGATGGAGGCCATGGCCCACCACTTCGGCGAGGATGTGGACATCTTCGCCATCACTGGTCTGCTGCACGATGCCGATTACGAAAAATATCCCGAAAAGCACCCCGGCGTCATCGTAGAACGACTGAAACAAATGGGCGAACAGACCATCGCCCACGCCATCGCCGGGCACTACACGAAGTGGAACGTGGAGCGAAAATCGCTGCTCGACAAATGCATCGTGGCAGCCGATGAACTCACGGGGTTCATCATTGCGGCAGCGCTGATTCGCCCCACCAAAGTGGAGGGCATGAAAGCAAAGTCGGTGCTGAAAAAGCTAAAAACAAAAACCTTCGCCGCCTCGGTGGACCGGGAGGAAGTGTATGCCGGAGCTGCGCTGATAGGCTGGGAATTGCGCGATTTGATTGAGTTCATCATTCCGGTACTGCAGGAGCACAGGGATGAACTGGATCTGGAATGACCTAAAACAAGAAAAGGGATTAAAAGCCGAAGCTCCCAATCCCTTTTTCTCGTGATCTCGCAAAGTGCCAGAGCACTTCAGTAAGACCTAACCCCGCTGCTGGAAAATCTCTCCACCGTTAAGCAGAGAAGGTTTACCGGCAAACAAGGCATTGGACTTTTGCTGGAAAAGCTCGACCAAAGCACCTCGTTTTTATTCCAAACGATAAACACATTACTGCGTTTTCGCAAGACATTGCATAAGCAACGTCGCTGGCTCTCAAACGAATACGGAGCTTTTGCCTCCCTTCACCGAAGTTCCGGGATTAAGTTTGTGGCTAAAGCCACATCCAAGGCTTTTCCATTTGCAATCGTCCCCTGTCCTGGGGCGATTTTTCTTCCCGTTTCCCGAAGGAAATGTGCTGAAGAAGAATCACCGAAAGACAGGTTCGGCCTCTTTTCTTGTTTGTTTGCCCGGTAGCAGCATTAATCTGAGGAGATTATGCCACTAAAACAACTTCCCGTTTTCACGCTGGTTGTTTGTGCCTGTCGTATTGCAGTGAGTGTGCCGTTTGCTTCAACCACCAACCAGAGCCGGCAATTTCTGCATCAGGCGTATCTCTCTGCTGACAAACACCGAAGGCTTCCATTGCCCGAAAGCACTTTCCGCCTCACTAAATTTACATTTTCCTAAAAACGTTGGTATTACTTTCTGCTCTCCCCGCGAAACGGGACGGGCAAGAAGCAACCGTTTTTTAGCTCAAAGATGCTGCGCTCTCATTGCCGATGTTTTTCTTCTGCCTAATGCACCCCGCCACACAATTTCACCTTCCGGCAACTTTGTACGACACTCCCGAAGGAGCTGGATGCGACAGATGAAACGTTTTCATCATTTCCCGGACTGAGCGGGGACAATTGTGAACATTCAACATCTGGGAACGGAAATGCCCGAAGACATTGCCATTCAAATGCAAACTCCGAAATTTCAAACAAACTAAAATCAAGACCATGCCTTTCCAGATGAGTGCGAACACCAACACCAGAATCCGTTGCACCCTAGGGTGCGGCGGTAGCGCTGTCTTTTCAGGCATATAGCAACCCGAGTTCAAGTTAGGGCACGATGAACCAGAGGGCTATTTTTGTTGAGCAAGAACAAATCAGACATTGCTTCGCCGGTTGTACCCCGAAAGATACATCCGCCAGTGGATCACCTGATGGTGACTGTCCTGCTTTTGGTACGAGTACCGCCAGCCATTGCTCTTGGTGAAAATTTCTTTCCAGCCATTTGCTCTCAAAAAATGTCCCGGTTAATCTTATCGAAAAAGATTGCTCCTCAACGATAGCCTTTACTGAGGACCGTTTGGGTTGCCGATGGATGCATAATTTGCGTTTTGAGCGTTTTGCGATTTTAATGATTTCCTCCCTGAAATAGTTTTCTGTCAGGAAATCTCACAAAAATTTCTACTTCGCAAGAATGCAGGCATTTTCAATAGTTTCAAAATCATGTGCCGTCTTTACGGCACCTTACAAAACCATTCTTTGTAAAATGGGAAAACGAAGATAGTTTCATTGGCAAGGGAAGTCAATAATTTGGAGGTCGTTTTTATCCACAAGATTTCCACAGGCGTTATAAACATTTGTTAACTCGTTGCGGGGCAAATATTTACAACAAAGAATTCACCTTTGGATGGTCATATATTTTTTAACCATAAATTTAAAAAAAGTACCGGCTTCAGCATGGGGCATTTTTTTGTTTAAAGAAACAATAATCGCAGCCTGGGATAAGTTAAGATGATTAGAATTACAAAACCTTATTTCACTAAACCTGTCGAGCATGAAGCAATACTATACACAACTTGATTTAGTCCGTTTTATTTACAAAGAAACCTCAGCCTCCGAAACCATTGCCATTAGCGAAGCTTTGAACCAAAACCACTTGTTACATGAAGAGTATGTCGAATTATACGAGGGGTACCGACTTCTGCCGAAGGTAAAATTTAGCCCCAAACCTTCAGCTTTGAAAAAGGTGCTTCTCTACAGTGAACAAAATGCACTGAACCCCATGCTTTGATTTTAAACATTTCTTACAAAAAGCCCTTCAGGACTCTCATTCTGAAGGGCTTTTTCTTTTGCAGGAATCGAAAGGAAGCTATATCTTTCCACTTGCTATTCCAGGGACTAATATTATCGCATTACCAGAGGGTTTATCACCTTTGATTTCAAAGATGCGAATATTTATTTTCAAACAGGAATACCGTTTTTGTTTGTTTATTTAAACAAATGTTTTATTTTTGTTGTGTATTTAAAACATTTTATTTAATGAGACGCGACTCCATCCGCACGGCGGAAGTCTCAACTAACACCAGAATATATGTTCCAAGATAAAGAATCAAAACTAAAAGCACTCAATCTCGCTATTGACCGCATTGATAAAACTTATGGAAAAGGCACCGTCATGCGGCTCGGAGACAAACAAGTTTTAGACGTGGAATCCATTTCATCCGGCTCTTTGGGCCTCGACATTGCTTTGGGCGTCGGGGGGTTTCCTCGTGGAAGGGTGATTGAAATATATGGCCCTGAGTCTTCGGGAAAAACGACCCTCGCCATTCATGCCATTGCCGAATGCCAGAAAGCCGGAGGCATTGCCGCCTTTGTCGATGCTGAGCATGCATTTGACAGGGCCTACGCTGAAGCACTTGGCGTTGATACGGAAAATTTGCTCATATCTCAGCCAGACAACGGGGAGCAAGCTTTAGAAATCACGGAAAATCTCATTCGCTCCGGAGCCATTGATATCATCGTAATCGACTCGGTAGCGGCACTCGTACCCCGCAGTGAGTTGGAGGGTGAAATGGGAGACTCCCAAATGGGTCTTCAGGCACGCCTCATGTCGCAGGCCATGCGGAAACTTACCGCTGCCATCGGCCGCACGGGATGCACTTGTGTTTTCATCAACCAATTGAGGGAAAAAATCGGGGTGATGTTCGGCAATCCGGAGACGACGACGGGCGGCAACGCCTTGAAGTTTTATGCTTCCATCCGATTGGATATCCGCCGCAACGGCCAGGCATTGAAAGATAAAGAAGGCCATGTCGTAGGCAACCACGTAAAGGTGAAAGTGGTGAAAAACAAAGTCGCACCACCTTTCCGCATTGCCGAGTTCGACATCATGTACGGCGAAGGAATCTCCAAAGCAGGGGAAATCGTCGACATGGGTGTTGACTTTGATATCATTCAGAAGAGCGGTGCGTGGTACAGCTATGATGAGGCCAAAATTGCCCAAGGCCGGGATGCTGCCAAAAGGTTTTTGATAGATAATCCGGAAGTGGCAGGAGAAATTGAAGACAAAATTATTGCAAAAATCGACGCCACTCGTATTAAAGTATCTCCCAACATCAAGGACGAAAAGTAAGACGATGCATATACATTTCAACATGCATACATCCCGAATTTCCAGTTGTTGGAAATTCGGGATTTTTTCACTCCGTTATTTCAGGGTTAACGGCTATGCCCTCAATGAACCACCTCACAGTAAGCTGACGAGGTATAAAAATTGAATTCTCCGTTTCTTTGACGCAAGCGCCGGGGAATTGAACCCAGTTTTGATTAAATATTTTCCAAACATGCTTCAGTTCCATTTCTCTCCTTTTCCCATTCTAAATACGGAAAGACTCCTGCTGAGAAAAACAGAACTCTCCGATGCCAATGCGCTCTTTCTTCTTCGCTCAAACGACGAAGTGAATACTTATATCAACCGAGCTAAACAATCTGAGCAAGAAGTGGTGGAATTGACAAAAAGGATAATAAATGATACCCAAAATGGCGAGGGTATCATGTGGGTCATTCAAACTAAAGAAAACCCCGAGCTCATCGGAAATATCGGTTTCTGGAGAGTTAAAAAAGAACATCACCGGGCCGAAATAGGATACATTTTGTCGCCCAAGTATTGGAATGCGGGCATAATGACTGAGGCGCTGGACGCTGTCTTAAATTATGGGTTCAAAACGATGAAATTACACAGCGTAGAAGCCACCGTCAATCCGAATAATGCAGCCTCTATCAAGGTACTGGAAAAGCAGGGGTTTACGCGGGAGGCCTATTTCAGAGAGGATTATTACTTCGAAGGGCGCTTTCTGGACAGCGCAGTATATTCGCTGATCTACCGGAATTTCAACTTTGGGAAATGGGCGAAAATGTAAGCGGGGTAACAGCAGCTTCAATCCAAACCTTGTAAAGCAAAAGCAGGACCTAATGTTCCTCTAAAATTTCTTTCACGCGCCCCACCTCACCCGTATCCAGCCGCACCTTGATGCCATGAGGATGTTTCGGCGATTTGGTGAGAATGGCCGCAACGACACCCTCCGTGAGTTCGCCGCTGCGTTGGTCTTGCTTTTGCACTACCTTTACGAGTTGGCCGGACCGGATGTTTTTTCTGAAATTCCCTTTCATTTCCGTTGGCATATTTCCCATTTTCGCAAACGGTGTCCGTTGCAAATGCAACGATAAGCATACAGCTGAAAATTCGTTTGCACAACGGGAAATTTCATTCTATCTTTTCCGCATGAAAAACACAACTACTACCACGCATAGCGAAACCAATCTCGTTTTTTGGTTTCATCTGTTTATCACTTTATCAGCATGGGTGCTGCCGTTTCTTTTTTGGTGGCCGTTGGTGTGGGCGGTCTATGCCATCGTTCACCTGCAATTCGCAGTATTTGGCCGTTGCATCGTAAACAAAATGCACGATCTCGACGAAGAGGATGACAAAATTTTATACACCTACATTCTCGAAAAGCTGGGGTTCCACCCCAACCGGAAGAAGCTCAAGTTTTTCGTACGCGGGTTACTATATCCTGTGTTGGCGGTATTTGCCGTCATTTGGCAAGTGGTATTTGAAATGAAGCCGTTGCTGTTTTGACACCCACCGAAGATGACCTTTCTCATTGGGCCAAATCCTTATGTGGGTAATCCGCAGCCCGGTGTTGAAAAGACAAAATCTTAGGATTTTGAATTACCCCTTCTCGAATCTCGATAGCCCGGCGCAGGGTCTCGCTTTTGTCCCAACTTTCAGGTCCGCCCATCACGAGGGGGAGGTACGGCAGGAGGCTGTTGGAAATTTCCCAGGAAGCACTGTTCCACAGGTAAGATGGGGTGTGATCTACGGCGTAATAATGTATTTTCCCAATATCAAACATAGGCTCGTCAAATGTAGTCGGGCAGGCAAATGAAAACCCCATCCCTTCGTCGCAACTCACATCTATTATCAAACATCCCGGCTTAAGTTTGTCAACCTGCCCGGATTCCACGAACATCAGCGGGTCGTCCGTATCCTGAAGAATGCCATTGACAATGATGTCGGCTTCAGTCAAATCTTCCACAAAAGGGGAGATTCGTCCATCTGGCCGGATTGAAACCATTCTACCCTTCTCGTCCTTTTCAAAATGATAGTGATTCACCCCGACAACCTGGTCTCCAACGAGGACAAAATGCCGTTGAGTGAAAACTGTAATATCATTAAATCCCCGGGCTTTCAAGGCGAATATTGCTCCCCGGCTCACAGACCCAAAGCTGATGACAATGGCTTTGCGTTGCGGGCCGTAATTCCCATCTATACCAATGAGATTTAGTGCATGTATTACCCCGGCATAGCCCGCCAACTCGTTGTTTTTATTAAAAATATGCATCTGCCAGTCACCGTGCCTCGACCATCGGTGCATTCCCTCCCAGGCTATGAGTGTCAGACGTCTGTCAATGGCAGTCTGGGTAACACTCCGCTGCTGAACGCAATGTGGCCACCCCCACAATACGGCCCCTTTTTTCATAGCGTCAAAATCTTCTTGCACGGGCTTGGGAAGCAGCGCAATATCGCAGCGCTCGAATAATTCTTCCCGGCTTACCAATCCTCCTGATGCTGCAGCGATTTCACAATCTTCCACGCCAAATGGCAAACCATACCCCTCCTCGAATAATAATTTCTGCCGGATATTCTCATCTATCCAGTAAATTTGTGCAGGGTGGATAGGAACTCTTTTTTCCCCTTTCTTTTTAGAAGTTCCAAACACACCGGCGGTTAATAACGACATGAATTTAAGAATTTGTTTTTCGAAAAGGTCGTCTGACAATCTAACCACTCGCTCAAATGATAAAACCAAGAAACGAGTGAGCCCCTAAAGTACATTAAACTTTTAGTAACCAGCGAGCCGAAGCCGGAATCAATCAACATCATTGCGAAATAGCATAAGTGTCTGTTCTCTCCAAAATATTGAATATCACCATCCACCGGAGAGGCATTTCAATATCCCGTCGTAACTCTCTATTTTTAGCCCTGTAAAAAACACAACACCATGCGTTATCTCTTAGTCCTCATCCTCGCCTTACCCTTTGCCTGCACCTCTACCCAACAATTGGCGCCAGCCCCCAAACCCAAAGCAGCCACTCTCGCCGAAAAGGTGAATACTATGAAGAAATACCCCGGCTATTTCACATTTTACTGGGATGAAAAACTAGGTAAAATATGGCTGGAGATAAACAAATTCGATACGGAATTTCTTTACGTAAATTCATTGGCCGCAGGCGTCGGCTCCAACGACATCGGTCTCGACCGCGGCCAACTGGGGCAGGAGCGCGTGGTGGAATTTACGCGCAGCGGAAACAAAATCCTGCTCGTTCAGCTCAATTACGGTTACCGTGCTATGAGCGACAACCCCCTCGAAAAGCAAGCCGTGGAAGAGGCTTTTGCCCAATCTGTGCTCTGGGGCTTTAAAGTGGAAAAGGAAGCCGGCGGAAAAGTGTTGGTGGACGCCACGAAATTTTTGTTGCGCGACGCCCACAACGTCGCCGCAACGCTGAAACGGAAAAAACAGGGAAGCTACAAACTTGACGAAAGTCGCTCGGCCATCTACCTACCGCGCACAAAAAACTTCCCGAAAAACGCGGAATTCGAAGCCACCCTGACCTTCGTCGGGGAACCGCAGGGCGGATGGATTCGCATCGTCACTCCCGATGCCCATTCCGTGACGGTGCGGCAGCACCACTCCTTTGTCCAATTGCCGGATGCGGGCTACGAGCCCCGGGGTTTCGACCCGCGCTGCGGTTATTTCGACATGCAGTACCGCGATTACGCCACCCCTATCGACCAACCCCTCGTCAAGCGATTCATCACCCGGCACCGGCTCAAAAAGAAAGACCCCCAGGCCGCCGTCAGCGAAGCAGTCAAACCCATTGTGTATTACATCGACCCCGGGGCGCCGGAACCCATCCGCTCTGCACTCATGGAGGGGGCCGGCTGGTGGAACCAGGCCTTCGAGGCCGCCGGCTACCGCAATGCCTTTCAGGTGAAAATCCTCCCTCCCGATGCCGACCCGATGGACTTGCGCTACAATCTCGTGCAATGGGTGCATCGCTCCACGCGGGGCTGGTCTTACGGTGGCTCGGTCATCGACCCCCGCACGGGCGAAATCATCAAGGGCAAAGTCACCCTCGGCTCGCTGCGTGTACGTCAGGATTTCCTCATCGCTCAAGGCCTCCTCGCCGGATATGAAAACGGCGATGCTCCCGACTCCCGGCTCCTCGAAATGGCATTGGCGCGCCTGCGCCAACTCGCTGCCCATGAAGTGGGCCACACCCTCGGCCTCGCCCATAATTTTACCGCCAGTGCCGATAACCGGGCTTCAGTAATGGACTACCCCTACCCATACATCACGCTGGATGAGGCCTCGGGAACACTCGATTTCTCGAAAGCTTACGATGATAAAATTGGCGCCTGGGACAAACGTACCATTTTGTACGGCTATCAGGATTTTCCCGAAAATACGGATGAGGCAAAAGCACTCGAAATTATTTTGAAAGAAAATAAGCGCATGGGGCTGCACTACCTCTCCGACCAGGATGCCCGGCCCGAAAGCGGCGCGGCGCCATTGGCGCACCTGTGGGACAACGGCACCTCGCCCACCGCCGAACTGCGCCGCCTCGAAAAAGTGCGGGAAGTGGCGCTCCAGAATTTCGGCCTTGGCAACATACCCAACGGCGCACCGCCTGCAGAACTGGAGCGGGTGCTAGTGCCGCTGTACCTCGCCCACCGCTACCAGGCGGAGGCCGTGTCGAAATTAGTGGGTGGCGTGAACTACACTTACACTGTCAAAGGTTTCGAAACGGCAGCCAGCGACGCCTGGAAAGTGTACCCGGTTGCCGACAGCATACAGCAGGATGCCCTGATGGCATTGCTCGAAACGCTCGACCCCCGGTTTTTGGAAATACCGGCCCACATTCGTGAAATCATTCCGCCGCAGCCCCTCGGCTACTCCCGCGACAACGAAACCTTCCGCAGCAAAATGGGGCCGGCTTTCGACCCCTTTGCGGCAGCGGAGGCTTCGGCCAACCAGGCCATCCGGCTGCTGCTCAACCCGCAAAGGCTGGCCCGGCTCGTGGAACAATACGCCGCCGGCCCCGACCGCATGATGTCGGTAGGGTACGTTTTGGAACAACTGGCCACGCGGGCTTTTTTCAACCCCCGCGAGACGGTTTACCGGGAAGAAATTGCGTGGATGGTGGAAAAACTTTTTGTAAAAAACCTGATAGCCCTCGCCGCTGATAAAAATGCCAACCGGCAGGTGGCAGCATTAGCCCTGTACCAGTTGGACGACATCGGACAGCAACTTTCCTTAGAGTTGAAGGACGAAAAATCGAAAGACCGCCGCAGCCATCTCGTGTACATGTTGAATGAAATCAGCCGGTTTAGGCAACACCCCGAAGAGTACCGGCCCCCGGCAGAACCGGAATTACCAGCGGGTTCGCCGATAGGCTGCGAACGATAATTTCCGTGGGAAATCTTTTGCCCGAAAGGGCGGAGAAGGAGGGATTCGAACCCCCGGTACCGTTGCCAGTACACCGCATTTCGAGTGCGGCCCGTTCGACCACTCCGGCACTTCTCCGATGCGGAGCAAATAGTGTATCGCTTGCTCCGGGCGGCAAAGATAAGCGCCTGCCGGGAAAAATGGTTCCCCCGGTGCCGAAGTGACACTCTTTTTTTATGAAAGCATTAAAACACAACCCGCTATGCAAAGAAGAACTTTTGTAAAAAACAGCCTTTTGTCATCGGCCGCCCTGGCGGCAGGTGCCTCTGCCACCGGCGCCAACCGGCAGGAGCTTTCCGGAAAGCGCCATTTCAAATTGAAATACGCACCACACATCGGCATGTTCTCCCAAATTGCCGGCCACGACCCTATCGACCAACTGAAATTCATGGCAGAACAGGGCTTCACTGCCTTCGAAGACAACGGCATGATGGACCGCAACGAGGCCCTCCAGGAAAAAATGGGCAGCACCATGGCCAACCTCGGCATCCAGATGGGCGTGTTTGTTGTGGCGTTCGACCACTGGCCCCTGTCCACTTCCCTCACCTCCGGCGATGAGGGCTGGCGTAAAAAATTCCTCGACACCTGCCGCCAGGCCGTCGATGTGGCTAAGCGCGTCAATGCCAAGTGGATGACCGTGGTGCCCGGCAATTACGAGCGCCACCTGCCCGTGGGCATTCAAACCGCCAACGTCATCGAGTCCCTGCGCCGTGCCGCCGAAATCTTCGAACCTCACGGCCTCGTCATGGTGCTCGAAGCCCTTAGCGACACACCCGACCTTTTCCTGCGGCACCCCGGCCAGACCTACATGATTTGCAAAGCCGTGGACAGCCCCTCGTGCAAATACCTGTTCGACCTCTGGCACATGCAGCGCAACGACGGCCACCTCATCAAAAACATCGAAATGTGTTGGGACGAAATCGGTTACTTCCAAATCGGCGACGAGCCGGGCCGCAACGAACCCACCACCGGCGAAATCAATTTTAAAAACGTCTTTAAATACATCCACAGTCGCGGCTACGACGGCATCCTCGGTATGGAGCACGGCAATTCCGGCGAAGGCAAAGACGGGGAATGGGCCGTCATCAGGGCATATGAGGAAGTGGATGGGTTTGAGGTTGAGAAGGGTTGAGGGTGTTGAGGGTGTTGAGGAGGTTGAGAAGGTTGAGAAGGTTGAGGAGGTTGAGGGAGTTGAGGGGTAACGGGCCTGTTCTTCGGGCGAAAATCATTGAACAAAGAGCACGAGATTATGAAAACCATTATCCGGTGGGCCGCCTTGTTGCTTGCGCAAACTCTTTTTTTCAGTTGCTATTCCCAAACTGTGGAATCCGGCAACGCGGACGCATCGGCAGGGCAGGTGGATTCCGAGTCGGTTTGC
>CAZPHZ010000020.1:7130-15174 GCA_964586035.1 uncultured Saprospiraceae bacterium | reverse complement strand
TCTGAGGGGAAATATGCCAACAGTTTTTTTGTGTCAAATGAAGTGACCAAAGAACTGGCTGGAACGAAATTTAAAAAACTTGAAAAAGCCCACACTAGTATCAACAAGAGCGGTAAACCAATGAGCATTAAACTGCCCTGCAACGTTGAAATGCTACAGGTAAAACAGGTGCGCCGGCTCACAGGGTCCAATGTTATGGGCTACATCGAAGGAACAGACCCGAAGCTAAAAGATGAAGTCGTTGTTGTCACTGCCCATTACGACCACCTCGGCAAGCGTGGCCCCTCAATTTATAATGGCGCCGACGACGACGGTTCTGGCACAGTTACAGTGATGGAAATCGCCCAGGCTTTTGCCCAAGCCAAAAAGGATGGACAAGGCCCCCGCCGCAGCATACTTTGCATGCCCGTGTGCGGGGAAGAAAAAGGCCTGCTCGGCTCGTCATATTATTCGGAGCATCCGGTTTTCCCCATTGAAAATACCGTCGCTGACCTCAACATTGACATGATTGGCCGCATGGATAAAAACCACACCGATTCCAACTACATTTACGTCATCGGTGCCGACCGCATTAGCACCACTTTGCATGAAATCAACGCCGCTGCCAATGCTGCGTTCACCCATATCGACCTCGATTATACTTACAATGCCGAATCAGACCCCAACCGCTTTTACTACCGCAGCGACCATTACAATTTTGCAAAAAAGGGCATCCCCTCAGTATTCTTTTTCTCCGGCGTCCACGAAGACTACCACCAGCCCACCGACACCGTGGACAAAATCATGTTCGGCAAAATGGAAAACATCGCCCATCTGATTTTTTACACCGCCTGGGAGTTGGCAAACCGGGATGAGCGGATTCAGGCAAATGTGAAGGAGAAGGATTAATGCCTGTTTGCAGGCAAGAATTACATCACTAATACAGGGCGTAAGAGACTTCAGCATGGGTATTTATCTGAAAATTTCAAGGTAATTTTGCGGGTAAACCTGAAAAATTCAAGGTATTTTTGCGGATATACCTGAAAAATTCAAGTTTATGATTCCGCGAAGTATCGAAGATACCATCAGAACCGACCTGTTGAGTTCAGGCAAAATAATCATTCTATACGGCCCAAGGCAAGTTGGTAAAACAACACTTGTACAAAAGATATTGGAGACAATACCTTTGCGCAAGCTGGAAGTCAATGCGGACCAGTTCAAATACCACGATGTACTTTCTAGCAGGGACTTAAGCAGAATGAAGGAGTTGTTGGGCAGCAACGAACTTTTATTCATTGACGAAGCGCAAAATGTTCCGAACATTGGCATCAACCTGAAAATCCTTCATGATAATCTGCCCGGTTTGAAGATAATTGCCACCGGTTCATCCTCCTTCGAGTTAGCTAACAAGCTGAAAGAACCACTCACCGGCAGAACGCTCACTTTCCAGCTTTATCCAATCTCCATTCAGGAATTGGCAAAACAACACACTGTCTTCGAGTTAAAGGACAGGGTTGAAAGTCACATGCTGTTTGGGATGTATCCCGAAGTGCTTAAGAAAAAAGGTAGCGAGGATAAAATCAGACTTCTGCGCGAATTGGCTTCGGCCTATCTGTATAAGGATGTCTTGCAGTTATCGAGCATCAGACATGCTGATAAAATCGTAAAGTTGCTGAAATTGCTGGCCTTTCAGACTGGCTCGCTGGTTTCAATGCACGAATTGGGAAAGTCATTGGGAATGACTCATGAAACCGTGAACAATTACGTAGACCTATTGGAAAAGGGGTTCATCTTGTTCCGGCTTACCGGACTCAGCAGGAACCTTCGCAAAGAGGTCAACAAGATGAGCAAAGTTTATTTTTACGACACAGGCATCCGGAATATGCTAGTAGATAATTTCAACCCACTGCTACTCCGGCACGACACAGGAGCTCTTTGGGAAAACTTCCTGATGGCCGAACGCATTAAAAAGACTCAATACGCTCAGAATTACAGCAGCAAATATTTCTGGCGAACCTACTCAGGCTCTGAACTCGACTACGTGGAAGATAGAGCCGGCCAGCTAAACGGGTTTGAATTTAAATGGAAGGCCGGCAAACGTAAGCCACCGGCCACCTGGCTTGATACTTACCATAATTCAACTTACCAATTGGTGAATCGTGACAACTTTCTCGAATTTGTCATGTGACCAGCTACCTCGCTATTCAGCTTTTATGCAGTCATCCGAAGCAGCGGAGTAAAAAAGAAAAATCACAGAAACCACCTTCTCAGTTTGGTCCACGAGTGACGATGATAGCCCGCTTTCTGAGAACCTGATTTGCATCATTTCGAAAACCGCCTTTACACCTGGGACGAGTTAAGCCGTTGAAATTAAATGCGAATGGTCTTGCGCCTCTTTTTTTTCTTTCCAGGCTTTGATTTCTCTTTAGGCATTGGTTCTGGAAGTGGCAGGGGCCTGAGGTCTTTGAATGGAGTGTCGAAATTCTGCTCGAAGGGGGTGCTCCAATCAAAACGGAACTGTTGCATTTTGCTGGGAGGGTTTTGCTTGATGCCATCGGGATTGGGTACCACGAGTACTTCTACTGGCACCGTTTCCAGAATTTCATCACCTGCTTTTACGTTGGCAGGGAGGATATAATAACTGCCGATGTCGCGGGGCTCGAGATAATAAGTAATGGTTTGGCTTTGAGTCATATCTCCGTTTATCATGCTGAATGAAGAGGAGAAATTTGGCCCACTGATGACGTTGAAATTTTCACTGAAATCCGGAGCTTCGAAGTTTTGACCATTGGCATTTTCCAGTGTAAACTTTACTTCGAAATTGTTGCCCATCAGAATCGAATCCGTACTTACTTCGACGGTGAAATTCACAGGCTTGTCTTGCGCGTGGACGTCAGCCATTGCTATAATTACAAAAAGGAAGAAAATTATTGTCTTTTTCATAGTTCCTACAAATTTTTTGAACCAATTTTTGATCATTCCAGCTAAGCCTGTAAAATCATAATCCCGGCTGAACGTGTACAATATCCAACATTATGAGAGGTCATTTTGGGGGAAATGGTTGCACGGGTTTTCAAAATTATTCACTCACCACCTTTTTCTTGAGTTCAAAATTTTTGCCGAGGTACAACCTCCGCACTTGTTCATCGGCAGCCAGTTCTTCTGCGGTACCGTCTTTCAGGATGGCTCCATCGTACATGAGGTAGGCTCGGTCGGTGATGGAAAGGGTCTCCTGCACGTTGTGATCGGTGATGAGGATGCCGATGTTTTTGGTTTTCAGTCGTGCCACGATAGTTTGAATATCTTCCACGGCAATGGGGTCGATGCCGGCGAACGGTTCGTCGAGCAAAATAAAGTGGGGATTTGTTGCCAATGCCCGGGCTATTTCAGTGCGGCGGCGCTCTCCACCAGAGAGGGTGTCGCCCTTACTCCTGCGCACTGTTTGCAATCCGAACTCTTCAAGCAACGACTCCAAGCGCTCCTGCTGTTCTTTTTCGGGCAGGCCGGGAATCATCTCCAACACGGCGCCGATGTTATCTTCCACACTCAGTTTGCGAAACACCGACGGCTCCTGTGGCAGATATCCGATGCCCCGCCGTGCCCGCCGGTACATGGGCAGTCTGGTGATGTCTTCATTTTTCAAAAACACCTGCCCCCCGTTTGGCTGGATGAAGCCCACGACCATGTAAAAAGTGGTGGTTTTGCCGGCGCCGTTGGGGCCGAGTAAGCCGACGATTTCCCCTTGTTTTACGTTTAGGGAAACATCTTTGACTACCGTGCGGTCGCCATATTTTTTGATGAGTTTTTCAGTGCGTAGTATCATTTCTCGCTTTTCAGATTCAAACGCAAAGATGAGAAATCCTCCACAGTCGTTTACTTTTTCCTAACGCGCCACAATTGCCAAAGCACCACAAACCAACACATGAGTACGCCCAGAAATTCCCGCGTCATCTCAATGTATGGCTCGGTGGCTTTCATTTGCCCTGCGATGTTTGGCTCGCCCATTTTTATCCAATCAATAAAATCCGGAATCGTGAGCGCTACCCACACTGTGGTGACAGCCAGCTCTGCCCACAGCGCGTACTTATTGAATTTACCGAATGCGGCAAAGCCGCAAATGGCCGCGGTGTAGAGGTAAAGTGCTATCCAGTGGATGGGGTCGGGGTCGTTGTATTGCACGGCGGCGAACAACAGGAAAACGACGGCGAGAAGCAGGTTCAGGTATTTCATGCAAAAGGCTGAATTGTTCAAGGTTCAAAAGCGCAATGTAGTGAACCCTGAACAATTGAGTGCCTTCGATGCTATTTCAAAATAGATAAAATCCAATCCGATACCGCTTTTAAAGCCACCGGCGACATGGTTTCCTCTATTTTGCTGTATTCGGTGGGGGAACCGGTTTCACAGGTCTGGAAAAGGTGGTTCAGGCCGGGCAGTTCTTTGGCGGTGAAATGTGTGTTGCCGCCCTTTTTCAGCGCAGCCTCTACGCCGCCGAGGTTTTGTTCCGGCTCCACCTGCAGGTCTTTTTCGCCATTGAGGGCGAGCACAGGGCAGGTGACCTTTTCAAGCGCCGGAGCGGGGTCGTAGCAAAGGAAAAACCGGAACCAGGGCGACATCACCTGATTCAGATTGTTTTGAATGTACTGGTCCGGATCGTCGATTCCTTTTTTGTCCTCTTCCGGCAGTTCGCTCAGTTGCCGTGTCATCACTTCAGTGAGGATGGTGCGCAGCTCGGCCGAGTCGGAAATGAGGCACATGATATCGAACACTTCCCGGTTGTAGGTGTCCTCTTTTTCCACCTTGGTTTCGTCTTCCCCATTGGCAAGCGAGATGAGCTTCAACTGTTTGAGCAGCAAATCCTTCCCCACTACGCCGGGGCCTGCCAGCATAACGATGAAAGCCACATCGTCGGACTGTGAGGCTGCCATGGGGGCTATCATTCCGCCTTCGCTGTGGCCGATGATGCCGATTTTGGCGGTGTTCACCTCCGGACGGGTTTTGAGGTATTCCACAGCTGCCAGGGCATCCGTGGTAAAGTCTTCGCTGGTGGCTGCGGCAAAATCGCCGGTAGACTGGCCCACGCCGCGGTCGTCGAAGCGCAGCACACCTATGCCCTGGCGGGTGAGATAGTCGGCCAATACGAGAAAGGGCTTGTGGCCGAGCAACTCCTCATTCCGGTTTTGCGCGCCGGAGCCGCTGACGAGTACCGCCACGGGAAACTTTCCCTCTTTTTTTGGCAATGTGAGCGTGCCGGCTAAAGAGATGCCCGCGCCCGTATTTTCAAAAGTCACCTCCTCTTCGTAATACGGAAACGGCGGCTTGGGTTCCTGCGGGCGGTTGACTTCCGCTTTCTCGATGGCTTGCCGGCCCATGGTGAGGGGCATGGCGATGCCTCCCTGAGTGAAGGTGCCGGAGAGTTCGGTAAAATCCTCATTCACGGTACCTCTATATTCGGCCTGGAGCATGGGCATGGTAAGGGTAAGCTTCGGAGCCTCGAATCCAGTCTCCGCCACTGGCAACCCATTCGCACTTTGGTCGGGGCTGTCGAGGGTGGAGGTCAGTTGGCCGTCCTTTTCGGTGATATGAAAAACGATGCGCAACTGCATGACGCCCTGCACGTCGAGGGTGCCGTACCAGTCGCCGGTAATGCTGCTGTTTTGGCCAAAATTGATTTGCGGCAGCAAAAACAGGAGGGCGAAAAATCCGATAAAAAAGCGTTTCAGATTCATGTATGATAATTTTTTGTTTGGCACCAAAGTTAAAATCCTTCAAAGCGCCGCCTCATTCTTTTCGACGAATGGCTGTTTTTTCAGCAACCACCAGCAAACCATTGCCGCATTTTTTTTGGGTAAAATAGTCCACTCCATTCAGCAGCAATATAAAAGGTAAAGCCGGTACCATCAGCAATGCGAACACCCATGCCCAGTGCCCCGCATTGCCCATGCCCAGCAGCAGGAGCGAATAGATTTCATGCCCCAAAATACCTGCCGGGCCATAGGTAAACTGCCGTTCCAGCACGACCAGCCCAGCCATTTCGAGCTTCCCGGTAACCTCTTGGGGCGAGTACACCCGCTGCCGGTGCTGGCGCTTTTCATAGTGGTTCATTTTTTTAAAAAAGCGGCGGTACAACGGCAGCACCATGCGCCCGTTGACGGGCACGTAGAGCAGCAGGCGGCCCTCAGGTGTCAGCGCCCGGGCGAAGTTTTTCAACACTTTCACATCATCGGGAATGTATTGCAGGGTGCCGATGCAGAGGAGCAGAGCTGCCTTATTCTCGAGCACCGGATTTTCCAGTTTTTCACGGAGGAAGCGTAGCTGAGCGGATTCCACCTTCTCCGCATACCTTTTACAGAAAGCAATATTGCCTGCGTTTTTATCCACCCCCAAAAACCGGAGAGCCGGGAACCGTCGTGCCGTCGGAAACAGGTGCAAGCCGTCGCCGCAGCCTGCATCCACCACGAAGCTGCGGGGGGGCATTGGCGGTAGTAAACGGCGCAGCCATTGCCGGGTTGCCCAATTGCGCTGGAGCACGAGGCAGTTCCATGCATGAAGCAACCGCACCCATTGCGGATGCCTCAACAAAAATGGCGGGTAAGTATGGTCGTGCAGATAGCTGGCAAACACGGGCCTGAAATTCTGTGTGATGATGTTGGGCAAAATAACGCAGTTATTCTATTTTAGCCGCCGTCAACCGGAATTCTGAAAAATTACCAGCCATGCTTCAGCCCATTTTGTTTGCCATCGTCACCATTTTAGCGTTAGGCTATGCCTGGCGGCAATACAGCCGGGTACGGCGCAATGTTTTACTCGGCAAAGACGAAACCATCGGCGGCAATGCCGCTGCCCGCTGGCGCAATGTCTTTCTCATCGCATTCGGGCAAAAAAAGATGTTCAAACGGTGGATACCCGCCACCTTTCACCTGTTCATTTACGTGGCTTTTTTGCTGACACAGGTAGAACTGATTGAAATTTTCGTGGATGGGTTCAGCGGCAGCCACCGCGCCTTTTCGGCATCGCTGGGTGGGTTTTATACTTTCGTCATCAGTTTCATCGAGGTGCTCAGTGTGCTGGCGTTTGTGGCCACGGTCATCTTCCTCGCCCGGCGCAACCTGCTCAGGGTGCCCCGTTTCCACAAGCCCGAAATGAAAGGCTGGCCTTTCCTCGACGCCAACCTCATCCTCTTTGGTGAAATACTGCTGCTCACGGGCATATTCAGCATGAACGGCGCTGGCAAAGTGCTGCAAGGTATGGGAGCGGAGCATTACCATGCCACCGGCGCTTTTGCCGTGAGCACCTGGCTGGGACCGGCGCTGTTCGGCGGCATGAGCGAGGGCAGCCTCGTCATCCTCGAGCGCTTCGGCTGGTGGCTCCACATCCTCGTGGTGTTCGGTTTTCTCAATTACCTGCCCATTTCCAAACACCTGCACCTGCTGCTGGCCTTCCCCAATACCTGGTACGCCCGGCTGACGCCCAAAGGCCAGGTCAGCAACATGCCCGGCATTCAGCGCGAGGTGGCCAACATGATGAACCCCGAAGCTGCCCCGCAGGAACCCACCGAAGAAACGGTGCTCGCTTTCGGCGCTAACGACGTGTTCAGCCTGAGCTGGAAAAACATCCTCGATGCCTACACCTGCACCGAATGCGGCCGCTGCACCTCGGAATGCCCCGCCAACCTCACCGGCAAAAAGCTCTCGCCTCGCAAAATTATGATGGACGTGCGCGACCGGGCCGAAGAGGTGGGTAAAAACATGGACTCCAAAGACCAAAAATATTTCCCCGAAAATGCCGAACCCACGATGCCCAACCGCTTTGGCTACGACGACGGCAAGTCGCTGTTCGACCGCATTGGCCGGGAAGAAATTCACGCCTGCACCACCTGCAATGCCTGCGTGGAAGCCTGTCCCGTGCTCATCAATCCGCTCGACATCATCCTGCAACTGCGCAGATATGAAATACTCATGGAATCTGCCGGGCCCTCCGACTGGCTGCCCTTGTTCAACAGCCTCGAAAACAGCCAGAGCGCATGGGCCATGGCCGTGGAAAGGGACGCATGGAGGAGGTAGGCTGA
>CAZPHZ010000020.1:0-7030 GCA_964586035.1 uncultured Saprospiraceae bacterium | reverse complement strand
TTTTCTGTTCCATCCAGGTTATTGAGGTAAGTTATGTTGAGAGAAGTTGAGGGAGTTAATATCACGAGAGTTGTACTTTCAAAACTTACGATAATTACAGAACAGGTGCCAGTATTGATTCCGTTAATGCAATTGCCTTCCACTTTTGGTACACATCTGTTTCTATTATTTTTTTCAGAAAAGAGGCCGCACCATGAAAGCATTTTTGGAAATTTCTCCCAACTTTCAAAGCTCCACCTCAACTGCGTGTATTTAGTAGATATTCGCCGGCATCCATGCTTATCTTTTCCACAATTTCGAACTACCTTTTAAGAAAATATTTCTCCGTTTGAACAAAGTTTGCACTCCACTGTTGTACCTACAACAATTACGGGTGTTTCTAAAATTGTCACCATGAAAAACAAAGAGTCGTTTTTCAAAGCGATACTCCAGGTTCTCATCACCGGCCACAGGCTGACAGAGCAGGTCAACCAGGCATTGAAACCCTATAAGATATCGGAACCTCAATACAACGTTTTGAGAATTTTGAGGGGTCAAAAAGGCAACCCCATAGCGGTGCAAAATATCCAGAGCAGAATGATACAACGGTCAAGCAACGTCACCCGGATAGTGGACAAATTGCTCGAAAAAGGATTGGTGAATCGGACCATTTGCCCTGAAAACAGAAGAAAAATGAATGTGACCATCACGCAAAAAGGGCAAGAATTGCTGCTACATTTGGACGGGGTGTTATCCGAAATGCACGAACCATTGATGAATAAATTGACCCAGGAAGAGTCAGAAACATTGGCAAACATTTTAAATAAATTGCAATAAATCCATGAATAAAATCCTTGTTTTGGGAGCGAGCAACAGCTCGAAATCCATCAACCGAAAACTCGCTAATTATGCAGCCCGGCAGATGCAAGATGTAGAATTAACTTCCCTCGATTTGAATGACTTTGAAATGCCGATTTACAGCATCGACAGGGAAATGGCCAACGGAATTCCGGCCCCGGCATATGCTTTCAAAAAATATATCGAACAAGCCGGCGGCATCGTTATATCTTTCGCCGAGCACAATGGCGGATTTACTGCGGCATTCAAAAACCTGCTCGATTGGGTATCCCGGATTGAGAAAAGCATTTGGCTCGATAAGCCCATGTTTTTGTTGGCGACTTCACCCGGCGGGCGCGGAGGAAAAACCGTTTTAGAGAACGCAAAATCGCGCTTCGGCTACATGGGAGGCAGAGTTTCAGGCGTCTTCTCCCTCCCATCTTTCAATCAAAACTTCGCAGAAGATGAAGGAATTACAGACGCAGCCCTTAAGACGGAATTCGACAACCAGCTTTCCATCTTTGAAGGCGAATTTGATATGGCAACTTTGGCCAGTTGAGCACATTTCCCGAATCGCTTTTCCAGCAACAATACACATAGCCAACCAACAAATTGCCCGCTGTAAAACCATTGGCTAAATGCAGCCTTCCCGGTTACCGGGTGCTGTCTCAAAAGCTTCAACAGAACAAAGGTCAATGATGATTTTGTATTTCGAAGATTGAATTGCTATTATGAAATTTCAATTCTGATAATCCCCTAACCCAATCTGCGAAAATCTGCCTAATCGACAGTAGGATAACTTTTGAGCAGCCTACTTATTCTCAGGGTTGGACTTGCAGGTTTTGATGCCAAAAGGTGAATAAAGCGGACAGAAACTTACGAAGCTCGTGAGCAGAAATACCGCACCAACCACCAAAAGCACTATGCCAAATGTGCCTGTGACAGTGTGGGTAAAATACAACGCAGCGATAATGATAGCGGCGAAGATGCGAAGGATGCGGTCGGTGGTTCCCATGTTCTTTTTCATGACAGCTATTTTAATGAAAGAATCTTTTGCACCAACAGCACGGCACCTGTGAGGAGGCTAATGCAGAGGATGCAGATGAGAATGAGTTTGAAAAACTTATTTTTCACTCCGGTAAATTTAGCTACCAGCTGATGTATCAAAGGTGACACAGGTCACCAAAAGACACATACGGGGGTTTCGATTACATCGTAAAGCAATTTTTACGCTTAAAACCGGCTAAATGCGGTGTATTTTCATCCCCGGCAAAAAAAAACCGGATTCCCTCATTGGGGAATCCGGTTTTTTGCGGATTCGGGCATTATCCTTTTCTCCTTTTTTTCGTGACTCTGGTGGTTTTCTTGCCGCCGGCTTTTCTGCCTTTTCTGCCTTTTACGCCGGCTTTGGTGGTCGTTGTTTTTCTCGTCACGCTGCCCCTTTTACCTTTTGCACCGGCTTTGGTCGTGGTGGTTTGTTTTTTGGCTACGCGGCCGTTTTTACCTTTTACTGTTGTAGTGGTAGTAGTTCTGCTGACACCAGCTTTGCGGCCATGGCCACCGCGGGCAGCTACTCGTGTTGTAGTGCGGGTATGCACCACGGTGGAATGAGTGCGCCGCGGAGCGTACACCCTGTGCGCATGAACGACGCGATGGGTATGTACCACATGGTAATGGCGGTGGTAAGGCCTCACACCGACGTAAAACACGCGCCAGGGCCGGGGCCGCCAGGGTCTCCACCAGCGTGGGTAATAATGCCAGCGGTAGGGCGATACCCACACTACATAGGTGGGAGCATAAATAAACCGAACCGGTGCCCAAAACCATACATTGACGACAATGCGTGTGAATGTGATGTCCATCGAGGGGCCGCCCTTGCCGTTGTCCTGAGCCTCTTCTTCGAATGGCTCAGCGATGGTTTGCTCGCCAAAGACATCTTCATCGCCGACGATTTGCAGGATGGCCTCTTCTTTTCCGGTTTTTTCTATTTCAATGACGGCGACGTCCTGCGATTCGGTTTCGCTGACGGGCACCTGTAAGACGATTGCATGGACATCTGCGTCCATGTTGTCCACCACGCGGATATAATCGATTTCTCCGTCTTCATTGAGGTCGAGGTTGTTGACGTTGCTCTCTTCGGCGTTCAGCAGTTTTTCAAATTCTTCCAGGGAAGTGGAATTTTTGAACAGTTCGATTGCACCTTCGAGGCTAAAATTATCGCCGGGCAGCCCTGTGCTGTCGGCGGGGTTCACCTCGTCCTGAGCGGTTGCTGTGAGTGCAAAAAGCAGGGTAGCCATTGTTGCGGCAAGTCCGATTTTTCGAAAAATTTGCATGGTACTGAAAGTTTAAATTGAAAATATTGATAGTTAAATCGGGAGGCGCTCATATGGAGTGTTTACAAGGCCTCAGACCCTGAAAAGAGGGTTGGGTTTAAAATTAGCCATAAATTTTTGATTTCCATAACAAAGATGTCTTGCCTTTGTAAGTGAGACTCGAAGAGCATGGAAAATGGGAAAGCAGAGGCCTGTTTCATAGGGCTACTTGCTGATTAGGTGCATCTTTATGCCGATAAATATAGCCGAATATGCGAATTGCAGATTTGAAAATTCCATTGTTCTTTGCTGGCATAAAGCTGCTGTTGCACCTTTTCACGAACACGCGTTACGGATTTCACCGCGACGAGTTTTTATACCTGGCACTTGGCAAGCATCCCGGCTGGGGCTATTGGTCCAACCCGCCTTTCATCGGGTGGGTGAGTTTTGCCAACCAGCACCTGTTCGGTGACAGCCTGTTTGCCATGAGGCTCGTTCCGGCAATGTATTGCAAAGTTGCCGCAAAGTTCCATTGAGACAGCTACTGCTTTCGCCCTGCTTTGCAGGACTTTGTGTCCCGATTATTCTAGGGGATGCGATAACATGCGTAACATGAGTAGATAATTGAGGGGGTTGGGCCCAACCCCCTCAACCTTCTCAACCTTCTCAACTTCCTCAACCTTCTCAACTTCCTCAACTTCCTCAACCCCCTCCCAGAACCTGCTCCAGTCTTGGCGGCAGGTGTTGTGCAATCCACTCGCGGTAGCTGCCCTGATAACCCGACTTTTTTTGGAGGGTAGAGATTTTACCAAAAAGAGCGTCGGCCTCGTCGAAAGAGGGAGCCGGAAGCTTGTCAATTTCATCCACGAGGCTTTTTATCTGCTCCGAGATAGCCGTTTCTTTTTTTCGCAAATGGTCGCCGAAGGTATCTTCCGGGTGGCTCAGGTAATGCTGAACGATGGTTTCAGAGATGGTGCGGCCGTGCTCCATGCTTTCCTTGATGTTGCCGCGGCCGGTGACGGCATTGCCGATGGCAAAGACGTTTTCGTAGCCTTTGAGGCGGGAGTGTTCCTCGTCGCCCAATTCGAAAATAGTACCCTGCATCGGGATTCCGGGAATGGGCTCCGGGATGCTGCCAATGGACGATACGACGAGCGGTGTGCGGAATTCCTTATCCGTACCGGGCTGCTCTACTACCCGGCCGTTTTCGACGCGGGTTTCCCGCAGGATGAGGCCCGCCAAACGGCCGTTTTCCACGATTTTATCGACGGGTACATGGCAGGGCAGCACCTTAAACAGGAATTTGGACTGCGCATTGGTCAGCACTTTCTCCCGCACCAATTCGGCCTTGGCCAGCTTTTCGGGCGTATCGGTATCGCCGGGGAACAGCGGCATGTCTTTCACGCGGCGGCGGTACACGAGGGTGCACCCCTTCAGGCCGAGGTCTTCGAGGGTGAGGCCGTGCTTTTCCAGCACTTTGGCGATGCCGCGCTCCAGGTCGAACATGGTGACTTCGATGTTTCTTTCCTTCAGTGCTTTTTCCACCGTCTCCATCATCAGGGCTTTCACCACGTCAATGCTGGCCAGGCCGCCGCCAACGACGACGGCCCCGTCGGGTGTTTGGAGTTGGGGGCCATCGTAGTCCGGCTCGTGAAAGTGATTGTACCAGTGGATGAAGGCGTTTTGATAATACAGGCCTTTGCCCGCGAAATCCTGAATGCCCTCGATAGCGAGGGGCCGGTCGCGCCAAGCTCCCGTGGCGAGAAAGGCAGCGGAAAAGCCCCAGTTTTTCACCACATCCTCAAAATCTATGTCGCGGCCAAGGTGCACATTGGGTACGAACGACACCAACGAATGGGCGAGTTTTTCATCTATATTGGCTTCCTCCTTGTCGCGGAGTTTGGCGTGCCATTTGGGCAGGCCGTCTTCTATTTTGCCGTAAGGCAGGGCGTTTTGCTCAAATACGACGGAGCGGATGCCCCGCTGTGCAAGTTGGTGGGCGGCTTCGGCTCCGGAGATGGCGCCGCCGAAAATGGCTACGATGTGAGGATTCATGTGGTGAATATTTCGCTGTTTATGTTGGGTGGCCCAAATATCTTTTTTTTCTGGCAAAATCAAAGTCCCACCACTATTTTCCTGGTAGTCCGGTTTCCATTTTTACTCGTTATGGTCAGAATGTAAATTCCCGGCGCAAGTCCGGTGGTGTCGAACGAGGTGCGGCTGGCAAAAGTTTCTAACTCCCGCAACGGCCTGCCGTTCGTATCGGCCAACTCAATGGCCGCCGGTGCGGGCAGGTTTTCCATAAAAAACTCTGCTCCGGCTGGATTTGGAAAAACCCGGATGGCATCCGCCCGTGCAGGTTCGGGGGAAGCTACCACTTCCGGCTTTACGGGCAGGCTGAGCCGGGAGAGGTAATCGCCTTGCACGAAAACCGTGTTGGTGGCGAGGAGGGGGTTCAGCAGGGTATCGATGTTGCCGCCGGGGTACATCTCACCGCCAGTGTTCATGTTGCGGTTATACCGCGGATAATTTGAAGACGTAATGTCCAGCCTTATCCTGTGGCCGGCCTTGAAAGTATGCGCCAGTAGGTCAAAGGTCAGGGTGATGCCGTACACTTCGCCGGGCTGCATAAAGGCGGTATCGGCGGTGGTGTAGCCGTTGCGAAAGCGCATACGCTGGATGGTTTCACCCAAAAGAATAGAACGCCCGTCGGGGTACACGTCTGTAAGCCGCAGGGCAAAATCGGTGTCCTTTCGGTCGGAAGCCACAAAAAGATGTACCGCCGGAGCGCCCCGCAGGATGAGGTCTTCATCCAGTACGGCTGTGGTAAAAACGAGCACATCGTTGCGGCTTTCTACGGCCTGGCTTTGGTCGTAGGGGCCCTGCAGCAGATTCAGATTGAGGGTTTTTCCACCGGTGGTGGGTGAGGGGTCGTCGGGGTCATAAGTGTAGCTCAACTGGCCGGTTGCCGTCTGGGGTGGCACGGGCAGCAGGCTGAGGTCTTCGCTGAGATAGTAATTCCAGATGGTGGGCAAAGCCGGCGGAAAATCATTGGCACCCAGCCATTCGTTGCCTCCCATTTGAAAATATTGCACTTTGGGCGAAGTGTCCCAGCCGTTGTCCTGGCCGAGCAGATAATATGCGAAAAACAGATTGGCCACGTCGTTTTGCCAACCCTCAGCTTCGGGAAAGCTCAGTTCGCCCTGTTGCGCTGTGCCGATGGACGAAGGCCCTGTGCCGCCGTGAGTCCAAGGCCCCATGAGGAGGCGGTGCGCGTCGCCTGCCGGCGAAAGTGCACGCAGGGTGTCGAACATGAGGAGGTTGTCGCGGGTGTTGTGGTCGAACCAGCCGCCGATGAGCAACATGGGCGCCACGATTTCATCGGGGTACATGGTCGAGTTTTCGGCGATTTGCCAAACGAGGTTGTAATAGGGGTTGTTGATGATGGCCCCGAAACTGTTGCCGAAGAGGAAACCCAGCGTTTCGAGATACTCCGTGCGGATGGCTCCGCCGGGGTAGTATTGTTGGTAATGCGTTTGGGGTGACGCCACCATCGGCACGGCGCACACGAGGTGCGGCGGCTGCTCCCGCGCCGTCTGAAATTGTATGTTTCCCAGCGCCGAAGGGCCCCAGGTGCCTACCTTTCCGTTGCACCAGGGTTGCTCCGCAATCCACTCCACGGCGTCGTAGCCGTCTTCACCGCGGTTGGGATTGGCGGTGCAGGCGGGCAGCGAGCCGTAAAAGCAGCGCCCATCCATGACCCCGCAACAACATGCGCTGGCCGCTCTCATCTCGCCACCGCACACACCATAACCTCTCCATCTCCCTCTACCCGCTGCTCACCCTCACCCGCCACCCCCTCCACACCCTCCCGATCAATTATCGACCCTACGGGCTGAGTA
>CAZPHZ010000019.1:0-15636 GCA_964586035.1 uncultured Saprospiraceae bacterium | reverse complement strand
ATCTCTTCCGCTGTGTGTCCCACAAAAGCGAGTTGGTTGTAAATCTCCTGTTTCGCCGGATTGCTGCGCTGCAACTCCAATCTGGCGAAATTCGTACCTCCGCTCGCTGCAAATTCTACTGCCATTAAGGGCAACTGTAAAAGAGCTTTCAAACTCTCGATGCCGAAGCCCTGGCCCACTTCTTTCACGATTAATGGCCGTTCCGATTTTTCCAAAAAAGCAGTTATGGTTTCAATGGGTGGTTTTGAAAAATGGTCTCCCTCCGGTTGAAGCCATTCCTGCAGCGGGTTCACATGTATGATGAGGCCATCAGCTTTAAGTTTTTCGAGCAAATTATCGATGAGGTGCAGCTCGTTATTTTCCATCAATTGCTCTACCTGTGCCACGCCGAGATTAGCGAAAAGAGGAAGGTCATTCCCAATAGTAGCCCGCACATCGAAGTCATTCAACGTTACATCGCTGAACAAAAGTGAGCGGCAAGACCCGAGCCCCATGCCCATGCCGAATTCCCGGCAGGCACGGGCGAGGTTGTGGTTGATGGTGCGGGCCCATTCAGTGCCACCTGTCATGCTGGATACCCAGATGGGTACCCGCAATGTTTTGCCAAGAAATGGGATTGAAGGCAGACTCTTTTCACCGGGATGAGCAGCGAGGAACGGTTCATAATAAAAGCGCCGGTCCAGCTGATTTTCATGCACCTGAGATCCAAGAGCCATTTCGATGTGGTCGCGTTTACGAGAGGCAGCTGTGGGGTCGTCATCGGGACGTGCACTTTCGGGACGAGTTGATTTCGGTTCGAGTTTATCCATGATGGCTTGCATCGGCAATGAATGTATGCAAAGGTAGACGAAATTGGCGGGAAGGTAACAACGGAGGGACTATCTGGGTCCGGAGTCCTTCCGGCGGTGTTAAAAGAAGCTGGAAACCGGGTAAAGTTTTTTCGAAGCTATCCTTTACCAGCAGATATTATATTTACCTCCTGAATTAGTTGAAATTTACGCCGGGGACAGCAAAGTTCATCAATGAAAATTAAACTGCTGGGCTCCGAATTCAATTTGATACCTAACGAATGCTTGCGGTGAAATACATAAAATGTCCTGTCATGAATATCGCTCATGCCACGATACTTGTTTATTTCGCCTCTAGTTTTGGTTTGCATTAATATCTAATTTTCAATGATGAAAAATACCCATCTACTTTTTGTCTTTCTGTTGATTTCGGCAACAACGCAAGTTTTGGCACAGGATGAATTGCCTTTAGCACGAAACCTGAAATCCGCTTTTGACAAAAATACCCGGAGCAGCACCGGGCAACCCGGCAAAGATTATTGGCAAAATACAGCGGAATATTCTCTCCATATTAATTTCACACCCGGCACCCGCCTCATCAGTGGCAAAGCGGACATCGTTTACACCAACAACAGCCCTGATACGCTTCGCCACCTCCACTTTAAGCTCTACCCCAATATTTATAAAAAAGGCGCTCCCCGCATGTCCTTTTTTAAACCGGAGGACACAAGTGAGGGCATGTCCATTGAAAAAATCGCTGTGAACGGAGAGCCACAGGATGCCGGGAAAGCCAGAATCAGGGCCACCGAAATGGACCTTCGCATCATGCCCCTGTTGCCGGGAACACAAATCCGGTGCTCCATCGATTTCTCATACACTTTGAACAAGGGGTCCCACCAGCGAACCGGTGAGATTGAAAGCGGCGCTTATTTTATCGCTTATTTTTTTCCGCGCATCACTGTCTATGACGATGTCGATGGTTGGAACACAAACCCTTACATCGGCTCACAGGAGTTTTACAATGACTTTTGCACTTTTAAGGCGGATATCACCGTCCCTAAAAACTATGTAGTTTGGGCAACAGGAGACCTGAAAAACTGTGCGGAGGTTTTCTCACCTGTTTTCTGTCAACGAATCGCCGAAGCGGAAAGCCAAGATGGATTCATCGATATTATCGACAGCACGGACCTCGCTGCGGGTAATATTACTGCCACCAATGCGGCAAATACATTCAAATTTGAGGCGGACAATGTAACGGATTTTGTTTTTGCCACCAGCAACCATTACATGTGGCAATCGACGAGCCTCGTCGTGGACGAGAGCACGGGCCGGCGGACAAGAGTAGATGCTGTTTTTAACCCAAAACACAAGGATTATTTCCGGGTGGTGGGTGATGCCCGGAAAACGGTGGAATACATGAGTTATCAATTCCCGAAATGGCCTTTCCCCTACAACCACGAAACCGTTTTCGATGGCCTTGACCAGATGGAATACCCGATGATGGTCAATGATAATCCCGTCGGCGACGTGGCAGAAAGTATCGAGCTGACCGACCACGAGATTTTTCATACCATGTTCCCATTTTACATGGGCATCAACGAAACGAAATACGGCTGGATGGACGAGGGCTGGGCCACCATTGGTGAGTGGCTCATTAGCCCAATGATAGATTCATCGCTGGTGGATACTTACGGCGTCGGAGGTTATGAAAGCGCGGCAGGCACAGAAGTGGATTTACCCGCCGCCACGCTGACTACCCAGATTTCGGGCATGGCTTCGTTTATCAATTCCTATCCGAAACCGGCAATGGGCTATCTCTTTGTGAAGGACATGTTAGGCGACCGGGTCTTTCACAAAGCCCTGCATCATTACATCCGCACATGGCAGGGCAAGCACCCCCTGCCTCCTGATTTTTTCAACTGCATGAACGAAGGTGCCGGAAAGAATATGAATTGGTTTTGGAAAGCCTGGTTTTTTGATGACGGCGTTCCCGATTTGGCCATCGGCAAGGTGTCATTGGCAGGGAAACGGAAGAAAATCACCATCGAGGCCAAAGGCAAAAAGCCCGTACCTATTGACCTCACGGTGAATTATTCGGACGGCAGTTCCGAAAGTTTTCACCGCAGTGTGGCAATTTGGGAGAATGGGGACACCTCCATTGATATTTCGTTTATATCGTCGAAAACTGTCGAACACATAAACCTTGGCAGCCCCCATGTGCCGGATGTGAATAAAGAGGACAATATGTGGGAAAGAAGTAAAAATTGAGGGAGAAAGATTGTGGCGGGTTTACCCTATTCGTATTTTCGATTACCCTCATGCTCTGGCCTCTCACGGCATGCCACGCTAATTCGGCAAAATCCATAGCTTTAACCGCATGAATCACAGCTACGACTACGTCATCATTGGGAGCGGCTTCGGCGGCTCGGTCAGCGCGCTCAGGCTCGCGGAGAAAGGGTACAAAGTATTGGTGCTGGAAAAAGGCAAATGGTATGGTGCCGAAGATTTCCCCAAAAGCAATTGGCGGCTTCGAAAATGGCTGTGGTTGCCAAAACTCCGTTTTTTCGGTATTATGAAATTGAGTTTTTTCAGGCACGTCACTATTCTGTCGGGCACAGGCGTTGGCGGGGGCTCATTGGTGTACGCCAACACGCTACCCATGCCCAAAAAGAACTTTTTTACAAGTGGCAATTGGAATGGTCTGGCGGACTGGCAAACTGAGTTGGCTCCATTTTACAAAATCGCCCGGAGAATGATGGGGGCCACCAAAAATCCGCGGCTTTTCGAGGGCGACCTGGCGCTGAAAAAATTAGCAATAGATATAGGCATGGAGGGTCACTTCGAGGCCACCGACGTCAGCGTGTTTTTCGGCGAACCGGGTGAACAGGTGCCTGACCCCTTCTTCAATGGCAAGGGTCCCGGCCGTGCCGGGTGCATCTTTTGCGGCGGCTGCATGACCGGCTGCCGGCACAACGCCAAGAATTCACTGGACAAAAACTATCTCCATTTAGCACAGCAATCAGGTGCGGAGATTTGGGCCGAAAAAAAAGTGACCGGTGTGGAGCCTTTGGACAGGGCCAGCGGCAACACCGGGTACAAGGTACACTTCCGGTCTTCCACTTCTTTTTTTAAAAACAAAGACTCTGTTACGGCAAACGGGGTCGTCTTTGCGAGTGGCGTAATGGGAACAGTACCGCTGTTATTGCGGATGCGCCGCAAATCGCTGCCCCGGTTGTCGCAGCGGGTAGGTTGCGACGTGCGCACTAATAACGAGAGCCTCATCCCTGTCACACACACGGGCGGCACCAAAGACCTTTCGGAGGGCGTGGCCATCGGCTCCATCCTTCACACCGACATCGACAGCCACTTGGAGCCGGTGCGTTATTCCAAAGGCTCCGGATTCTGGCGGTGGTTGCTCGTGCCCATGGTGCATGGCAAAAATACTTTTACCCGTCTGTTGAAAATAGCAGGGCAGTGGCTCTCCCATCCCCGCACTTATTTCAGACTGACGTTTGTAAAAGATTGGGCGAAAAGCACTTCCGTATTGCTTTTTATGCAGCATTTAGACAGCACACTTCGCTTCTCATTGGGCCGGTCCGGTTTTGTGAAAACGGTGGTGAAAAAAGGAGGAAATGCGCCGAGTGCCTTCATCCCAAGGGCGGGAGAATTGGCAGAAAAATATGGCCATATTCTCGATGCCAAACCCACAGCATTTTTCTTAGAGCCATTGGCGGGCATTCCGTCCACTGCCCATATCCTCGGCGGTGCTGTGATGGGGGAAGATCCCAGCAGGGGTGTCATAGACAAGAACAACAGGGTGTTTGGGTATGAAAATATGATGGTCTGCGACGGCTCCATGATTTCGGCCAACCCCGGCGTGAATCCGTCGCTGACCATCACGGCCATTGCCGAGCGGGCGATGAGTTTGATTCCCGAAAAAGTGAGGTAGGTTGAGCATACCGGCATCAACGAGGCCCATTCACATAGTACATTTCCATCGTTCCCTTATTTTTCACAGGTACGTGACCGCGGGGCTTGCATTCGAAGTCCTTTTTCACGAGGCGGTAGGTTGTTTCGGAGATGTTGACCCTACCGGGTTTGCTATGTTGCTCCATTCGGGCGGCGATGTTCACGGTGTCGCCCCAGATGTCGTAAGCGTATTTTTTTAAGCCTAATACTCCTGCCACCACGGGGCCAGTGTGGAGGCCTATCCGGGCTTCGAAAACCGGCTCACCCCGCCGCAATTTTTCCTCCTTTTCTTTTTGGAGAAAAACCTGAAATTCGAGAGCGGCCCTTATGATATTCTGAGGGACTGTCTTGCCTTTAACCAGGCCACTGACGCAGAGGTAGGCGTCGCCGATGGTCTTTATTTTTTCAACATTAGGATATTTGGAAATGATCTGATCGAAAGTGCGGAAGTGGTAGTTCAACTCATGTACCAACTGGGCAGGGGTGAGCAGTTCTGCCAGGTGGGTGAAGTTCTTAAAGTCGGAGAACATGACAGTTACTTCGGGGTATTGATGCGCTTTGGCCACTCCTTTTTCTTTCAATTCTTTGGCCACAGTAGCCGGCATGATGTTGTAAAGTAGTGCATCGGAGCGTTGCCGTTCCTCTTCGATAATTTTGTTTTGACGGGCCAGTATTTTTGTGGATTTCCTTTTGGACAAATACCCCCAGTACAGGAGAAGGGCCAGCAGCACCATGAGGAGGGAAGTGCTCCCGAGAAAATACACCCAGTACCTGCCCCGCTGGCTTTCGAGCTTCACGTTTTGCAGGGCCAGGTCCTGCTGTTCAATGAAAAGCGAGTCCAGTTCTTTTTGAGTCTCCAAAGAATCTATCAAGCGGCTGCGGCGCTCAGCGATATACAGTGCTTTTGCCTTTTCGGAAGAAACGGTTCTTATCTCCTGCTGTTTTTTTGATATTTCCTCTTCGATGAGTTCTTTTTCCTGTTGCAGAGCGGCTTGCCTCTCAGTCAATTCCCTTTTGTCGTTGCGCAATACATCGCGTTCAGTGGTCAATTTTTCCTGACCTTTCGACAAGTTTTTTATCTCTTTCTGCAAGCGTGTTTTTTCCTGCTCCAAGTTCCGTTTTTCACGTTCGAGACGGGTCTTTTGCACTTCGTACTGCGCCCGCATTTCACTAATGCTGCGCTTGCCTTTTTTGCTAAAATAGTCAAACGCCTTTTGTACGATTTGAAGCGCCTTTCGTTCATCATTGTTCTTTATTGCAAGCTGGCTGCGTCGGTCCACGGTCTGAATAATGAGGTCGGCATCGTTGGCTTGCATTGCAAATTCAATGGCGCTTTTGAGCCACACATCTTCGCTTTGGTCGTTGTGGGTGCGCTTGTATCCTTTGGCGATGACATAGGCAGACTCGGCGGCCATGCCATCGTTTTTCAATTCCACTGCTTTTTGATGGGCTGCTTTGCCAAAGACGACTGAGCGGAAAGCATCAGTTTTTAATAGGGACCCCGCCAGTTGGAGGCTGATGGTCATTTTTTCCTGATTCGTCTCCGCGTCTTTCAGTTGTTGCTCCAATACAGCCACCGTTTGGCCGGAGGCCAAAATAGAAAGGGAGAAAAGAAGGACTGAAAGAGAAATCCTCATGATAAAAAATGACGTTTCTAAACCTATTTAGAATTACCGCTTCCGTTACAAACTGCAAAGATGGGATAATGCAGCCAAAAAGGCAGTTAGCGTGGTAATTATTCGCTCTGCAGTTGACCCTGATATTCTTTTCTTTTGACCTTTGGGAAAAGTCATTCCTTTTTATAAGATAAAATACCTTTGGAGTACACAAATTTTAATAAGTTCACGGCTCGATTTTCTAAAATCATCTTCTTTTTCACAACTTATTCAGTGAATTTCTCCGTGAAAAATAATGGGGAAGGGAGGAGCAGCGCAATCCCAAGGGGTGAGTAACTAACCAACAACACATAACTATATGACCTACGATACTAAAAATATCAGAAATGTCGTCTTGTTGGGGCACCCGGGCTGTGGTAAAACAACCTTGGCCGAAACGATGCTTTTCGAAGCGGGTGCCATTTCCAGACGCGGTTCCGTGCAGGAAAACAATACGGTGTCAGATTACACAGACATCGAGCAGGAACGAGGCAATTCTATCTTTTCGACACCGATGCACCAAGATTGGAGAGGGAATAAAATTAACATTATCGACACCCCCGGGTTTGACGATTTTATTGGTGAGGTGGTGTCCTCATTGAAAGTGTCCGACACTGCGCTGATGTTGATCAATGCAAAGAGCGGTGTTGAAGTGGGCACCGAATTGCTTTGGGAATATGTGGAAGAATTTAATACACCGGCGCTCTTTGTTGTGAATCAACTCGACCACGAAAAGGCCGATTACGACATGACGGTGGAACAGGCCAATGCCCGTTTCGGCGGTAAAGTATTGCCCGTCCAGTATCCCCTGAATGCTGGAACGGGATTCAATACCATCGTGGATGCCTTGCGTATGACGATGTACGTTTTTCCGACCGATGGAGGCAAACCGGAAAAGAAAGATATTCCGGAGTCGGAGAAAGACCGCGCCATGGCAATGCACAATGCCCTGGTAGAGGCTGCCGCTGAAAATGATGAAGAACTCATGGAGCGATTCTTTGAAAAAGGAACGCTCTCGGAAGATGACCTCGCATACGGATTGCGCGTAGCCATCGCCAACAGGGCCAGCTACCCGTTATTTTGTTGCTCTGCAATCAACAATATGGGCAGTGGCCGCATCATGGGTTTCATCAACGATGTATGCCCTTCTCCGGGTGAACGCTCCGAGGCGCCATTGGTAGATGGAGACACATTGAAATGTGATGCAGACGGGGACCCCACCATTTTTATTTTCAAAACCCACAACGAGCCACGGGTCGGTAACTTGTCCTATTTCAAAGTTTTTTCCGGCTCTCTGAAGGCTGGAGATGAACTCGTGAATGCCGAAAACAGGACCACAGAGCGTTTCGGCCAATTGTATTTGGCAAACGGTAAATCCCGGGAGCCTGTGGATGGACTGGTGGCAGGGGATATTGGCTGTACGGTGAAACTCAAGAATTCTCACACCAACCAAACCCTTAATAAGAAAGGAGAGAGCAGGAAGATTAAACCCATACCATACCCCAACTCACGGCTCGAAGTAGCAGTGCATCCACCGAGCAAAAACGAGATGGAAAAGCTGATGAAAGCGCTGCACTCCATTGCGGAAGAAGACTTGACGCTAACCGTGGAACATGCCAAAGCGCTAAAGCAAACGTTGCTTTATGGGCAGGGCCAGCTCCAACTCGAATTGATAAAATCCCGCGTCAAGTCTGACTTTGGTGTGGACATGGAGTTTGAACGGCCCCGCATTCCCTATCGCGAGACCATCACAAGAGAGTCCAACGAAATGTACCGCCACAAAAAGCAATCGGGCGGTGCCGGGCAATTTGCCGAAGTGCATATGCGCATCGAGCCATATGTTGAAGATATGCCTGATCCCAGCGGTCTCACCGTGCGTAACAGAGATATAGAAGACCTTCCTTGGGGGGGTAAATTAGCTTTCTTTTGGTGCATCGTGGGAGGTTCCATCGACGCCCGTTTCTCCAATGCCATTAAAAAGGGTGTTTTACAGAAAATGGAAGAAGGACCCCTCACAGGCTCCAATTGCCAGGACATCAGGGTCTCCATTTACGATGGGAAAATGCACCCTGTTGATTCTAACGACATGGCCTTTATGACGGCCAGTGTGCAGGCTTTTAAAGCCAACTTTAGCAAAGCCAACCCGCAATTGCTGGAGCCCATTTACGACGTGGAAATTCTTTGTTCCGACGATGTGATGGGCGATGTGATGGGTGACCTGCAAACCCGCCGGGCCATTATCATGGGCATGGGTGCCGAGGGCCATTACCAGAAAATTATGGCAAGGGTTCCGTTGGCTGAAATGTATCAATACTCGTCCACTCTGCGCTCCATTTCTCAGGGCCGGGCCAAGTTCTCCCGCAAGTTTGCTGAATACGCGGCCTTGCCGGGAGATATTCAGAAACGCCTGATTGAAGAATATAAAGATATGGACGACGAAGGCTGATAAAGAAGACAAACCGTTAGCCGTCGGCTCCTGCCGGCAGCTAACGGATTTTTATGAGATATTTTTTGAGTTGAAAAAACAACCCGTCAGAGAAGCTATTGTAATGTCGCTTTAAAAGCAACACCGCGCCCATCCAGCCCGCCCATCCAGCCATTAGTGCAAAGGAGAGGTCTCCGAAATTCGTGAATCCCCGGAAATTGTGCATGTTCAGGTGCAGCAATTCGTACATCACGAAATCAGCCACGATGTACGCGCTGTTTATCCAAAAGAGCACGAGCATTACGCGAATGAGCCGCCGCAACTGCAACGCCTCGTTCAAAGGCCAACCTGCATCTGAATGCCTCAATGCAGCGACCTTGTATCTAAGATAACGGTAGGCACCAAAGAGGTAGAAGTAGAATGTTGCGATGTAAAATCCCATTTCGAGCCCCCCGTAAAAAGGAGAGTATAATTTGCGACCCACATTTTGCCGGAAGGCGGTATCTGTAAAACTGAAAAGCAGTAAGAAATACAGAAATTGCCCAACCGGGAGGATGAAATGTTTTATATCTGAAGCCACGAATTTATAGGCCGGGAAAAGCCGGAGTTTTATCGAGAAAAAAAGGGGCATGCCCAAAGACAGCGTGAAATATACCGGCAGGAACAAATATTGAGGATGTTCTCTGTATATATCCTGCAACACCAACACTTCGTGGGTGGCAGTTAGTGCAAAAGCAAATTGCCATGCGGCGAAGAAATAATCCGCTTTTTTGTTCTCATTTTTGCGCAGCAAAAAAAGAAGGCCCGCCACTAGATTCAGCAGAATGCAAGCGGCAAGCAAAAGAAAAGAAACTGTTCCGAGCGGTCCGAGGTAAATTTTCATGTCAGCAAACAAAGATAAGGCAGCCCTCCACATGGAGTGCTAAAATTGGAGGTATTTTGGGCTATCTTTACCCCCTCTTAATATCAAGCTTTCAAAGCATGGCAAAAAGCAATCTGAAAGTCCGGCTCATTTTGATACACAGGGGGAACATCCTGCTGTTGCGGCAAAAGAAAAATCTCGGAGGCAATTACACCCTGGTTGGTGGCACTATTGAAAATATGGAATTCGCCAAAGAGGCGCTGATCCGGGAGACTCAAGAGGAGGCTGGGATACTATTGAAAAAGAAAAATTTGCGGCTCGTGCATGTGTTGCACAAGCGCATAAAGAATAAAGAACATCGCATCACCCTTTATTTCAAGGCCAATTTGTGGGAGGGGGAGTTGAAGACCGGAGAGCCGGAGAAATTTAAAGGCGTCGCCTGGTTTTCGATGAACAGCCTTCCGCCAAATTTATCAGAAACGGTAAGGCACGTAATGCAACAGTATCGCGACGGTCATTTGTACTCCGAATTCAAAAAGAAAGTAGGACAGGCATTGTCAAAAAAATAGGCTGCCGGACTCAGCCGGCAGCCTGTTTTTAATCAAAAAATCTATTTCGTCAGTGGCTTTTTTCGTCAGAAGAAGCCTTTTTACCGCCTGCACAGCAGGCTTTTTTGCCTCCCTTTTTACCAGCGCAACAGGCTTTTACGCCTGAAGGGTTGACGTTTACGAATTTGCCCTCTTTTGTGCAATATTCCACGGGGATGTATTTCACATCGCCATTGTCTGCAACGTCTTTACGAGTATAGGAAACTTCTCCTTTGTCGGAAACTTGTTTCACAATACTGGCGTCGGAGTTAGCGGCTTTTGCAGCTGCTTCAGCAGAGGCGGCTGTACAGGATACTTTTGCTCCAGCGCCTTTTTTACCTGCGCAGCAGGACTTTGACTGGGCGTTTGCAGCAAAGGCAAACAAGCCAATAAAGGCGAATAAAAAAAAGAATTTTTTCATGCGTTTTGTGCTTTTGATGAAGTGAAAAAAAGTAGGTATTTGAAACACAATAATCTTAATAAGAAAGACAATGCCAAAAATATCAAATCTGCCCGTGCCAGGCAATAGCCCCCCGCCATTTATGAATATCTTAACCATTTTTTTTAACGTTGCCAGGGCAAGTACATAAACCTAAAATAAAAATCATTTTGGGGAGAGCTGTTTTTTCGGCGGGTTAGGCAAAATATCTTTGCATAGCAGAGCTTCGGACTTGTTTTTTGACGCAACCGGCCGGGAAAAGAGTCTGTCAAAAAGGTGCAGGTTATTTTGGCCCGGTTACTTCGGGTTGCAGGCATTGCAGGCCCCGGCCAAAAAATGTACCTTTGGAACGTTGGCGCAGTGCTACTTGCAAATTGGCAACCATTTCATTCAACCTATCCAAGCATGAAAAACCTTTCCCTTTTCCTCTTTTTCTCTCTTTTGGTTTTTGCAGATTGCAAAGTCGTGAAATACACTCCGGACAAACTGCCCGATAAGCAGTTGATTTGGGGAACTGGTGGTGGCTTTGCCGGCATCGAGATAGCTTATACCATGCTTGAAAATGGTCAGATTTTCCGGCAGACCGGCGTGGAGGGGAACTACGAAGAATTAGTGCCTTTGAAAAAAAAGGAGACTGCAGTTTATTTTGAGAAGCTGGCGTCGCTCCAATTGTACAAACAAGACATCGATAAGCCTGGCAACCTGTATTATTTTCTGCAGGAAATCACAGAAGCCATCGACAGCCGGGCCACATGGGGAGCAGGCGATTACCTGCCGCCTCAAAGCATGGCCGGCCTTTTCAGGGAACTCTATAATTTGGTGAAAGACCGCAAGACCATTAAAGCTGCGAAAGACAAACCAAAAAAGGAAGAAAAAGAATCCGGAAAGGACAAGGAAGAGGACGATACAAAGTGGTAACGCTGCCGTTTCGTGAATTCTCTTGTTTCCGCCAAGCGCCTGTTTGCACATGCTCTTTGGTACTCGCGCACCATTAACAATGCATCATTCAACTGCCCGGCAGGGCAAAGTCTATCATCTTAATCGTCAATCATGCAACGCTTGATTTTTCTCGTATTTGTCACCACCTTCAGTGTTACGGCCTTCGGCCAATTGAAACCCAGGCATGAAAGGATGGCCCGGACCATTCCTCTCACCATGGAAAATATGGCTCCGCCGAAGCCGGTGAGGCCCGGTGTTCCACAGGCTGCCCCTGTTTTTTCAGGAGAGCGGAAGATGACTCCCATTTCCCATTTTACACGGCCCGTGAAAAATCAACCTTCACTGAAAGCATTGGTTTCGGCTGAAACGGGCACGCCTTATTATATCGAAGGGCGCTTTGAGCCGGCCCCCGGTAAAAGCCTAAACGAAGAGGTGTATGATTACCTCGACGCCGTGCAGCCCGTTTTGAAAATTGACTCACCCGCTGAAGAATTCAGCATTGTAAAAAATGAAACGGATACTTTTGGCTTCACCCACGTACGGCTGGAACAAAGTTGGAACGGGCTGCGCGTCTATGGTGCTGAGGCTGTTTTACATAAAAAAGAGGGGGCATTTTACCTGTTCAATGGTCGTTTTTATCCCACTCCATCCCTTCCCGATGTTGCGACAAAAATAGATCATAAGCTGGCAGTGGGAATAGCCCTCGCCCATGTGGGGACTTTCACCACTGTAAAAAAACTGACGCCGGTGGAGAGAAAACTTCTCGGCGGCAGCGCCAAAATTGCCGAATTGGTGGTGTACCATGTGGGTCAAAAAGCAGACGGCGAACACCTCGCATGGCACGTGCAAATAGTGCCGAATCTGGCCGCTCATTACAGCTATTTCATCGATGCAAAAACAGGCGAAATCCTCAATTACCACACCGAACTCTGCCAACTCACTCCATCCATCCAAGGTCGCATTACCAGCCCCCTTTCAAAAACCATGAATCACCAACTACCAACGCCCCCTCCGCCCGACGGTCCGGCGACTGCCAATGCCGTGGACCTGCTCGGCCAGACACGCCTCATCAACACTTATGAAAAAAGCAACGTTTTTTACCTGATGGATGCCTCCCGGACTATGTTCAACGGTGCGCAGTCTTCCTTTCCCGACGATCCAGTGGGTGTTGTTTGGACGATAGATGCGCAGAATACTTCGCCGGAAAACAGCAATTTTCAGGCTACGCATATCGTCACGTCGAACAACAATTGGAACGACCCCAAAGCCGTGAGTGCCCATTACAACGGTGGTAAAGCTTTCGAATATTTTAAAAATACTTTCAACCGAAACAGCATCAACGGGCAAGGGGGCAACATCGTTTCCCTCATCAACGTGGTCGAAAGCAACAACAGCCAGATGGACAACGCCTTTTGGAATGGAGCAGCCATGTTTTATGGCAACGGCAACCAGGCTTTTGTGGCTCCGCTTTGCAAAGCCCTCGATGTGTCGGGCCACGAGCTTTCGCACGGAGTAATACAAGCCACTGCCAACCTCGAATACATGGGCGAAAGCGGAGCGTTGAACGAAAGCTTTGCCGATGTATTTGGCGCCATGATAGATCGCAACGACTGGCAGATGGGCGAAGATGTGGTGAATACCGGCATCTTCCCGACCGGGGCCCTTCGCGATCTGAGCAACCCGCACAACGGAGGTAGCAATCTCAACGATGCCGGTTGGCAACCTGCTCAGTATTCCGAGCGCTACCTCGGCTCGGAGGACAACGGCGGGGTACACATTAATAGCGGTATTCCGAATAAGGCCTTCCAGCTTTTTGCCGATAACGGCAATGTGGGTAAAGACCGGGCCGAGCAGGTTTACTACCGCGCTCTGACGCAGTACCTGTTCAAGTCCGCCCAATTCGTGGATTGCCGCAACGCCGTGATTCAAGCCTCAAATGACCTTTACGGCGCAGCCGTAGCCAATGCCGCCGCATCAGCCTTCACCGCCGTAGGCATCGGCGCAGGCAGTGGCACAAACAGCCAGACCGACATCGGCACCAACCCCGGCGACGAGTTTATCCTGATGTCCGATGACGGGTATTCCGCCCTCTACATTTTTACGCCGGATGGCGTGGAAATCGCCAATCCGCTCTCGAACGTTGCACCTCTCAGCCGTCCCAGCGTCACCGACGATGGCAACGTCATCGTTTATGTTGCTGATGACAATACCATGCGGGCCATCACCATCGACTGGCAAAGCGGGCAGACCAATCCTCAAGTCATTCAAAGCGACCCCATCTGGCGCAATGTGGTCATCTCCAAAGACGGCAACCATCTCGCTGCCCTCACCACCGACTACGACAACCAGCTCTGGATTTTCGATTACGGCCTCCAGCAATGGGGTACCTATGAATTATTTAACCCCACCACGGGGCAGGGAGGTCCCATCACTGGCAACGTGGAATATGCCGATGTACTGGAATGGGATTTTACCGGCGAGTGGGTCATGTACGACGCTCTTAACAGCATCAACACCACCGGCACTAGTGACATCGAATATTGGGACATTAGTTTCGCCAGAGTGTGGAGCAATGGCGGCAATAATTTCGGGGATGGATTTACGGAAAAACTTTTCACCGCACTGCCGGATGACGTGAGTGTGGGCAATCCCACTTTTTCCAAAAACTCCGATTACATCATTGCTTTTGACTACTTCGACGATTTCACCAGCGAGTATTTCCTCCTCGGGGCAAATATCGAAACGGGAGGAGTGGGTACCATTTTTCAAAATACTGACCTCGGTTGGCCCAACTATTCGATGGACGACGACCGGCTGGTTTTCGATGCAGAAGACAACCTCGGCACCCCTGTGCTGGCATTTATCCCCCTTGCCAACGATAAAATCAGCGCCGACGGCAACGCCTATGTATATCTTGAGCAGGGCCGTTGGGGAGTGTGGTTTGCCAACGGCGACCGTGTTCTGGTAGACGCCACTGAACCTGTTTCCGACCTTGACATTCACCTATTCCCCAACCCCGTCCGCGATGTGCTGACCATAGATTTTGCTGCGCAAAATGGCGGCCCGGCTCAGGCCACTGTATTCGATTTGATGGGGAAACAGCTTAGCTCGGAACATTTCAACCTGGCCCCCGGAAACAATAGTCTCCGGATTTCCATGGTGGGGCTCCCTTCCGGACCTTATGTTTTGCGGCTAATGACCGGCGGAAAAAACGCGGCGTTCAAGGTGGTGAAAGAGTAGGGAGGTGGTATATTTCTATCTCTTCACTTTGACATTCTGAGCACAATGGAGAATCTGTAAAATTTTGTTTTACACGCGAATACTTCGCTGCTCTTGTGACAAAATCTCTCGTTTAATATCGATGGATTCATTGTAGCTTGTTTGGTATGAGATATGCCACCTGCATTTTTTCCAATCCCCGAAAATCCATACCTTCCCCGCCTTAATCAAATCCAGTCAATACCATGAAAAAAACACTCACCTTCCTGTTAGTATTTACCCTCCTTTTTACCTCTGATTTATTTGCGCAAAAGCGCAAAGCGAAGCAAAAAGAAGAGGCAAAGACAGAAGCACCGAAAAACTTCCTCGACACCCTAAAAATCGGCATCACCTGGCGCAGTGTTGGCCCGGCGCTCACCTCAGGGCGCATTGCCGATTTTGCCGTAAATCCTGCCGATCACAGCATCTATTACGTGGCCACTGCCTCCGGCGGAGTGTGGAAAACCACCAATGCCGGCACCACTTTCCAGCCGGTTTTCGACGGTCAGGGCTCATATTCCATCGGCTGCGTGACCATCGACCCTAACAACCCCAACGTGGTGTGGGTGGGTACTGGCGAGAACAACAACCAGCGCTCGGTAGATTATGGCGACGGCGTGTACAAAAGCCTCGACGGAGGTAAGAGGTGGAAAAACATGGGCCTGAAAAACACAGAGCACAGCGGCATACTCGTGCATGCTCTCTGCGTCATTT
>CAZPHZ010000018.1:0-15737 GCA_964586035.1 uncultured Saprospiraceae bacterium | reverse complement strand
ACAGTCGAAGGTTCCATAAGCACCGTATGGCGGACCATCCGGCAAACAGGTAGAGGGCATTCTGCTAACTTCAAAGAAGTCAATGCCACAGTTGTCGGAACTGCCGTCGTCGAAAACGGAAGCGGACACGATAGCAGTGCCATCAGCAGAAATTGAAACAGTAGTGTGCTGGTCGCAAACCGCCACGGGCGGTGTATCGTCCACCACAGTAAGTGTAGTGGTACAACTGCTGAGATTGCCGCAGTCATCGGTTGCTATGTATGTAATATCGTGCGTTCCAACGGGAACGTCGAGTGCCAGGCCACCGTTGCCATTGATGACCCCCCAGGGGGTGAGCACCTTCACCGAAAAACCGGAACAGACATCGAATACAGCTGCCGGTGGCAGTGTCAACGAAGCCGAACAGCTAGTGGCTGCACTGCCGTGAACGATGGGGGGAGGACAGGTAAGAACCGGCGGCGTAGTATCCTCGATCTTAATCACCTGAATACAGGTGAATGGATTCCCGTTTGCCGGGTTAGTGGGGAGACACCAATCGTAAATGTTCCAGGTGCGCAAGATTTTCTGCCCACCGCCGCAGATATCGAATACCTCGTCGGCATAGGATGCGGCAATTTCACAGAAATTATTGGCGCCGGGAATCACATCATACGGCACTCCTCCCACTTCTATGACCGGATAACCTGTGGCTGATGGTTCGGTATTCGGGTTGTTGATATCGCATTCCAGCGACAAATTTGGAGGGCAGACCGGCGTGTAGGATTCTAAGGTCACGCGGTCCACAGTAATGGTCTGGGTACAGGTACTCGAATAGCCTCCTATGTCGGTGGCGGTCCAGGTACGGTCAATCAACGACACATAGCTCGTGTTGCAATCGCCCAGAGTAATTAGGTCTGAAAAGCTGGTATCGACAATTATTGAGCAATCGTCGAAAAAGGGCGTTGGGATATCGCCACCTTCGAGAGTCGGCAGGTAGTCTGCAAGACACGGGATGGTATCATCAGGGCAATTCAGTATTTCCGGCCCCAATTTATCTTCCACATTAAAGGTGCCCCAGCAGGAGTTTCCACTGGCGGTCTCTGTTACCTGAAAAATAAAGGTGCCTCCAATATGACTGGCATTCACCACCGGACTGGTAGGTAAAGGCACGCCTTGAAGGCTCATCAGGGATACAACGAGTGGATTGGGGCAGGTGTAAGGTTCTTCCAGCACCATATCCACCAGAATCTCCAGCTCGCAATTTGCATTGGGGCCGGGTAGTGAAACGTTCACGTTGTCGTTGCAAACTAAGGCGCATTGTGCGAAAGCACCATTGCCAAAGCCTGCGAGTAGTACCAGTCCCAACATACCAAGCAACCTTTTCAGGAGCCCTTTGTGCCGAAACCTTTCCGTTGTCGTCCCACAGTAGTTGGTCAGATTTTGAAAAGTAAACTCGATTCTTCTCATGGGATTGAAAAATTGATTTGTGAAAAAATAATTGTGAAAAACAGTGTTGTGCAACGTGTTGTAATTTAAATTTCCGTTCTGGGTTAAGTGCTTTTGCAGGTTCTGAGCGATTTATTCAGCTCTTCAGCCTGCTAAATATGAACCTAAACAGGGGGGCAAAGCCTTCCTTCTAAAGCCCTGCCCTTCCCTGTCTCTGGTTCATCGTTTGAAAGTATCTCTTCAAAAGTTCACGGGATTTTCTCATAGCATGGCGCTTTCGCCTGCTCCATTTTCTTTTGTTTCGATACTCCGGTTTGGATAGCCCGGACTAAAGTTGTGTGTAAACTGGTCAAAGTGCTTGACGCTGTGTAAGTGGCTATAGAATCGTAGATCCAACCAAGGCTATCTATATGTACATGGGTTGAATTCAGTTATTGCGGTATCACCGTTTCAAGAGCATCATGGTATTCAAAGGACCATTGCTCAGTAGATCCTTTCTGGGTGTTATCCCTTCGGAAAAAGCAATCCACGGTCAGGCTTTTTGCATTAGAAACCTGCGTGCCAGTGTAAGTTGGGTACTTTGGCGAATCGTCATTCCCCGTAGAGAAAACCAATTCCCCAATCCCATCATGGGTCGCTTACCACCATTTTAATTGTTCGAGTACTGAACCCCGGGGCGTCGAGCCTGCACAACAGAATTCCGGATTCGGATAAGTTGCTCAAATCCACGTCCATGCTGTGCTTGCCCTCCGAATAATTGGCCTGCCTGGTAAATAGCAATTGCCCGAAGACGTTGTAAATCTTCACCGTTGCTGTCGTTGCCAAAGGCAGGTAAAAACTCAGGGTTGTTCTTTCATTGAAAGGATTCGGAGTATTCTGAAAGAGTTGGAGTTTGCCGTTGTTACCCGGCTCGAATTCGAGGGCCATTCCGAGCAGGTCGAAAGTGCTTCCGGAAGCAGCCGTGTCACCCGAATAGGCCTCTGCCGGAGTCCTGTCAGAGGTGAGGTTTAAAACATCGGATAACCGGGTATTAGAAGTTGCGAGGAATTTCATCGTGAATAAAACATCGCCAACGGTGAGCTGTGGGCTTTTACTGTTTTCCCAGCTCACCGTGACGAAGCCATTTTCTGCATATGTAGTTCCAAAATTCCTATCTTTTATGAGGGTCAAAGCCCCTGATTCCAAGGTTTCAAAAGCTATTGCCGCTTCATCAAATTTAAAAGTGAACTGGAAACCGGCTATTGATTCGAAATTTTTTGCCATGAAGGGAATGGCGTATTCGTAGCCAGCTACCAGTTCGATATCTTGCGTCGTGAAAGTAAGGTTGTCGCTAAAATTGCGGCCGTCCACCCCGCTGCCATCGAAACCCGACGGATCTGCACTGGCATTCACATCGCCCACCTTAATGCCCACGAAATCGCGGTTCCATTGGCTCTCCTCCACGTTTTGCATGGAGATGCTTACGGGGAATGGTTCGGCAAAGGGGTTCTTGGGGTCGGGGAATACATACGCTGCATCCACAAACCGCCAGGATGTGTTGCCGTTGGGAAATACCTGGGTGATATTCAGTATCATTTTCTGTAAATCCACCAGGTCGAAAGTTGTCACAGCATGTGAATTATTGACATCAGCAGCGATTATTTTATACGGAGAACCGAGCTCTTCCACCCCAAGAATATGACGCCGTATGAGCACCATATCAAAGGTGGTGACTCCATTCATGGGCTTGGTGTTATAGTTCGGAGTAAGGGTATAATCCTGTGATGGTGGCAGGTTGGGGAAATCGAAGGTGCCGTCTTGGTCGGTGTGTACGGCGATGGCCACACCACCGCTTAATCCTACTACTTTACTACTGAGAGGGATTCCATTTTCATTTTCAGTTTTCCCGGCGATAGTAATATTGGACTGATTGCCACAAATATTGAAATTGTCTTGCACATTGACGAGTGTCTGGCAGAATGCACTATTGCCGAAGGCATCAGTCACCGTCAGGGTTACCGTCTTAGTACCGAGACTTTGACAGTCGAAAGTATTGGGGCTGACCTGCAAAATCAGGTTGGCAGCATCAGTGCAATTATCATAACTGCCCGAATTTATCATTCCCGGTGTCAGTGTCACGTAGCCAGCTTGTTGAATCGTAACTGACACCCCATTGTTGCAAACCGGGTTTGGCGCCTGTGCATCGGTGATGGTGAGTTTCGTCGTGCAATTGGTAGCGTTGCCACAGCCATCCGCTGCCGTGTATGTGATGATGTGTACACCCAATGGATACACTCCTCCGGCGTCTCCCTCATTCGATTGGGCAAAAGGAGAATCGTTGAGTATAGCTACCTCACCGCTGCAATCTTCCACCACTGGCAAGGGGAGTTGGGCAAATGTTTCGCATCCCACATTTTGGATGCCCACATTCACATTTTGAGGGCAGGTAATCTCCGGTGGCATGGTGTCGCGCACCTCAATAACCTGCGTGTGGTCCCAAAACCCGGCCCCTTCGGGGTCGTTTGGCTGATAGACACACCAATTGATGATGGCCCAATTGCGGATTAGTTTATAACAGGCCGGCTCTGCCGTATAAAACAAGTAATCGGTGTGCGTGATTTGGAGTTGCTCGCAATCAGCTCCAGAAATTATTGGCTCGCCGGTCACTGCCGGGTCGGTATCGGGCTGACATTCGTAGGTCAAAATATCATCTGGAAATACAACGCTGATTGGTGTATTGTCCACCAAGTTGATGAGCTGCTCGCAAGTGCTGGAATTGTTGCTTTGGTCCACTGCTTTCCAGGTGCGCATGATGGTACCGAGGCCACAGGCATTCAGGTTCAGTTGGTTGGTGAAGGTCGTACTCACCACCGTGCAATTGTCGGTGGCATATGGTATGCCGGTAAGGGCTGAATTATTGTAATTTTGACCACAGCCTATACTGATGGTGGCCGGGCAGAGAATGTCCGGCGGCAAATCGTCTATTACTGCAGCACTGCTGACGCACTGATTCTCCAAGCCATTTACATCTATTACTTTCAACGTCACCGGCATTGGGAGACCCAGGTTTTCACATTGAAAAGACACAAACTCATCGAAAAGACCATCGCCCAAACTGACGAGGTATTGCCCAATTCCACAGTTGTCGTAGCTATTGTTATCGAAACTCTCGGCAAAAATGAGTGCGGTGCCATCTTCTTCCAACGCTACTGTTACCACATTCTCACATACTGCGGTAGGTTTTTTCTCGTCATTTACTGTCACAGAAATCTGACATGAGCTCGTGTTTCCGCAACCATCTTCAGCGGTATAAGTCACGTCATAACTGCCAACAGGTACGTTGTCAAATGGTCCATACCCCGTGCCATAGCTCCAAACTGGTGTAATGGTAGCCCCGGAGCAGGCATCAGTCGCAGAGGCTTCTGGCAGCGATACCTGCGCATCACAGGAACTGGTATAGGTGGAAAAACTCACATTGTCAGGGCAGGTGATTTCAGGGGAGGTGGTGTCGATAACTTTTATAATTTGAGAAAACACACTAAAGTCTTCGGTACATAAATCGAATACCATCCAGGTGCGGATAATTTTTTCGGCTCCGCCGCAAATGGGAATACTTTGGTCGGTGTGGGAGGTGATAAGTTCGCAACTCGTTGTGTTGTCGAGCACGAAAGTATCTATCATAGGTTGCCCGGTTATTTCAAAGTCATTGGGGTCGTCAGTGGCGCATTCCAGAGCCGGCATCTGGGCACCATCGCGGTGCTGAGGAAAGACCACCATGTTCAACGTAGCTCGTTTGAGGTAAAACAATTGGGAACACGTGGCACTGTTTCCGTTTTCGTCAGTGGCCGTCCAGGTGCGCTCAAATTGTGCGGTTACCGGAGTGCCATTGATGCTGTCGAAACACTCCAAATCGGTGAATACATCGGCATATTCCATTGTGATGCTGTCGGGCACAGACACATTGTCGCTGACAGACGGGGCCTCCAGGCTATCGGGAGGGGTGTTGCACCAAATAAAAGAGGTATCACTGCCGCAAACCATCACCGGTGGCATATTGTCACTTACCGTAAGGGTTGTAGAGCAGGAATTTCCGCTCGCAGGATGGGTAATGGTGGCCGTAGCAGTCTGGCCGATGAGCGTGGCGTCCACCACATTTCCGTAGCTGTTACCAGCGGTATCCACAACTTCTATTTCAAAATTGTTGGAACAACCGTTGGAGCTTTGCAGCAACATGGGGGGCGTGATAGTGGCCGTGCCACTGGAGTCGAGGGCCGCATTAACGCTGCCCTTGCAGACGAGTGCACATTGGCCCAATATATCGCCGGAAGAAAGTGCAAACACTAATGTGAAAATCGGAACTAAGATGCTGATGAGGCGGGGAGTCAAGTTTCTTTTTACCATCCGTCTAATGCCTTTTCGACCGGCAAAAGGGGTTTGCCCACACAGAAGTACGACAGCCGTCTTATTTAATACAGTCCCAGTTATGAACATGAACCAACCGAACTGCAGGGGGGAATTGGGGGGTAGCCATAGCATCCTGCGTGGAGCAAAACCATTTCCTTTTACCATGAGATTATAATTATTAATAGTAAATCCTCGATAGAGTGGCAGCAAAAGAGGCAGTTGCAATCAGGAGCGGCTATAGCATAGCTTTTCCAGGGTACTGCTTAGTACGCCAGTCATGGTGTGTAGGTTTTGTCGAAAAAGATGTTGTAAGAAACGTTGTCAAATGCCGCCTTGCGACGGACACACTTTTGGCACGAACCATAAAAGCTCAATGCAATAATTCTTCTGAAATGTTATAAGAGAATAGTCCTGGAATTTTTGGAAAAGGAGAATAGGAAAGGTCAAGTGTAGTAAGCTCGGCTCCCGGACTTTCTCATAGTATGCTTAGCGCTCGTTAAGTATTTATCGTGGCAAATGAGGTGTTTTTAAATATTACATTTATTAAATTACAAAATTATGCCAACTTTCCTCCAAGGGCTCTTCATATTCTTTATTTTTTTAACCTATCCAGGGGGAACCCGCAGAATAAATTCAGATAGGCTACACCCTGAATATTTGATTTTAGGTTGGTAGTCAGTGAATTAAAAAGGCAGGTGAGGAAACAATCCGCTTCATTTCTCCCCTAATTAATGGAGCAATAATATTTTGGCGATTGCCACATCGGGATTACTTGAATTGCGGCTGGTAGCAAAAACCAGGTACACACCGGAATTGGCCTTTCGGGAATTATAATCCCGGCCGTCCCAAATCGCCTGTCCTCCCAACGCCTTTGTTTCGAAAACAAGCTCTCCGTTGATGCCTGTGATTTTCACCGTAGCATCCCGCGCCAGTCCTTTGATGGCGATAGGCCCTTCGTAGTCAGGTCGTACGGGATTGGGAAAGACCGTTATTTCACTTTGATGGAAGCTCGCTCCTTCGGTGGCATCGCTTCGGTAGGAAACGAGGCCTTTTAACGTGCCGATGAACACCTCTCCCGACTCCTGGTCGAAAGCAATATCAACGATATTATTGTCGAAAAGTGGTGAGTTTTCTTCCGTAAACTTGGCGATTTGCTCACTGCCTTCAGGCGACATGACAAATACGCCGGTACCAGTACCAAACCACTTGCGGTTGGCACCATCTACGCCGATGGTATGCACATCCTGGTCTTCGAGGAGGTTGGCACCGAAGCCATCGACCTCCACGAAAGGCCGGGTACCAGGGCAATCACCATCCAAAGGGTTACACTGAAATACGACTGCACCGGTCCTGGTGCCCACCCACATTGCACCATCCAAATCCAATTCCGTGGTTCTTACCTCATTGGTTGGCAAAACACTATTGGTAGTATTGATGATTTTGCAGCGGTCGTCGGAGGGGTTGCCGAAGTCACCTTCATCGAACACGATGATACCGGCGCTGCTGTTTGTTGTGGTGAGCCATTTGTACCCAAAAGCATCGATGGCAATATTTAAAAGCCCAGTTTCGGATGTACAGGGCAAGCTGAAACTTTGCCAGGTACCGTCGGCCTTTAGAACAGAAAGCGGTTCGGGCGCATTGTTGTTGCACATCCACAGGTTTCCGTCCTCATCGAATGCAATGCCGGCGACCCTGGTCCGGGAAAGGTCACCTTCGCCGGGTTGGAGCGTGGAGTTGTTTTCTCTAAAAACTTCAATGTCATCGGTGGCCGGGTCGTACACCACGAGCGCATCGAGGAATGCTCCCGAATAAATTTTCCCGTTTTGGGGATTTACAGCAATGCTATAAAAATCGGAGACTGGGTCATCCGCAAGTTTTGGTCTGTTCCACTTATTGTACTCGTCCCAGATACCATCTGCGAGCGATAGAATGCCATCGGTACGAAAAAGGGCGGTGAACACGAGGTCCAATCCGCCGGTTGCTATCCACACGTTGCCGTCGTTCACGGCAATTTGGCTGACACCGATGGTTCGGGGGCTGTTCACGGAAATAAGTTCGCAAACGCCGGTACCGGGCTTTTCGACGCGATATTTGCTGAAGTCATCGGCGTACCAGATGCTGCCCGTTTCGTCCTCTATGGCATACTGCGGGCGGTTCACGCAAGAGCCACCGGCCTCGTGAAACTCGTTTTGCACATCGAAAATAAAGACCTTGCCATTGCATTCACCAGGGCAACGGTAGCCAGCCAGCAAGTGCCCCCCTTCGGCTGATAAGAAATGGAGGTTGAAATTTTCCCAATGATGAACGTATTGAGCAACGCTGCCATCGTACATGTACAGGCTATCATTAATTCCCGCATACAGTTTGCCGTTGAAAACAGCGAGACTGTTTGAGCTGTAATCCACCGGGAATCCCTGTACACCTGAAAGGAGCGACCAATTGGAAAAATCATCGATGTTGTATCCTGCGGATGGATCGGCAAAATAGATACCTTCCTCCGTGGTGGCGTAAATGATACCCTGAAAGATTTGCACGGATTTCACCTCGATGGGTGTTTTGATGGTATTCGGCGAAAGGCCGGTCTTTAGATTCAGCGTGGCTATGCCGAAATTGGCAGACAAATAAGCGATGGAATCGTTGGCCATGAATATGTCGTTCACCCGCTTTTCGCCGAGAATGATGTTACTCTCCGGCAAAATGAACAGCGTACGGACTCCTTCGTCGTCTATCAGGTCTATCACGCTATTGGTATAAACCACGACCAGCACATCACTGCCACGGTTGTATTTAAGCTGACTAACACCCACTTGGCTCAATCCCTCCACTTTGGTAATCCGCTCCAAGGAATGGTCATCTTTGTCAATAATCAATACGGCGTAAGGTGTTCCGTAATAAATGCGCTTATTGCTTTGACTCACCGATATGCCACGCTTGAAAGGCAGATGTTGTTTCCATTGACCAATGGCGAGGTCCGTTTGAGCCGCAAGGCTCGAAAAAAATAAACAGGCGAGAATTATCGGCAGGTGTTTCAGTTTATTCATGCTGTAATTGAAGTTGGAAGAACTTGGAAATTCAAAACAAAACGGGCAAATCGATTATTGCCCGGGGCGTTTATTTAAGTCGGTTTTGTCTGCTGCGCTCTGTACAACGTGCTCTCTTCCAAATATTGAAAGACTGCGTCGGGAACCAGGTATTGCACGGATTTTTTCTCTCGAAGACAGCGGCGAATGTAGGTCGCCGAAATATCGAGCATGGGCACATCGAACTGCTTCACATGCGGGTGTCTTCCTAATTCGCCAATCGTGTGTTTTGGCCTGCGGTAAAGGTAAATCTCATAGTCCCGCAAAATCATCTCGTAATTTTTCCATTTGTAAAGTGTGACTAAGTTGTCGCCACCCATGATGAGAACAAACTCCCGGCGGGGATACTTTTCTTTCAAATAGGCCAAAGTATCGATGGTAAAGGAGGGTTTCGGCAAACCGAACTCCACGTTGGAAGCCCGGAGCCGGGGACTGTCGCCGATGGCTAATTGGACCAGGTGAAGCCGGTCGTAATCCTTAGCCAGGGAGCCCTTGGGTTTTAGCGGATTTTGGGGACTCACCACCAGCCATACCTCTCCAAGGTCTGTTTGCGATGCCATGAAATTGGCAATGATCATGTGCCCCGTGTGAACGGGATTAAAAGAGCCAAAAAACAAGCCTGTCTTCATATTTGTGGTTGGTATTCTTCTGTTTCCCGGAGGTTCCCGGCGTCCGAAGTCAGGAAAAGAAAACGAACATCCAATAACTTCGGTACGGCAACAAAACTCACAGTTTTTTTCTACCTTGGCGCGCTTTTTAACCAGAAAGATAATGCGTTCAATGTCTTCCCCCCGAACATCATCCCTGATTTAACCGGAAAGAGCTTTTAAAACATTCGCCCTTTTGCGCATTGGAAGGAGGGAAACTACATTTTGTTTTTAGAAGATTCTAAAACGCAAAATAGCCATTGAACCAACAGCAATTTTAACAAAAACGACAAAGAATAATGACAAAGATTCGTGCTGCAATAACGGGAGTTCATGCGTATGCACCCGCCGATTTGCTGACAAATGCAGACCTTGAGAAAATGGTGGATACCAACGACGAGTGGATCCGTACCCGCACCGGCATTCAGGAACGCCACATCCTCAAAGGCGAAGGACTGGCCTCGTCCGATATGGGGGTTGAGGCGGCCAAAGGGCTTCTGGAAAAAACCGGCACTTCACCCGATGAAATCGAAGTGGTCATTTGCGCCACCGTCACACCGGATATGCTTTTCCCCGATACAGCCAACCTCATCGCCTATAAATTAGGTATTAAAAATGCCTTCACTTTCGACATCAGTGCCGCCTGTTCCGGGTTTCTTTTTTCCTTGAATACCGCCGTTCGTTACATCGAATCGGGTGCCTATAAAAAAGTGTTGCTCGTCGGTGCCGATAAAATGTCTTCCATCGTAGATTACACCGACAGGTCCACCTGCATTTTGTTTGGTGACGCCGCAGGTGCCGTTCTTCTCGAACCCGCCAAAGATGGCAACACCGGCATCATGGACACCGTCTTGCACAGCGACGGCGTCGGAGCAGAGCATTTGTACCAAGCTGCAGGCGGGTCCCTCCGCCCTGCCACACACGAAACAGTGGATGCCAAACAGCATTTCATTTATCAAAATGGGCGCCCTGTGTACAAGGCTGCGGTATCGGGAATGGCAAGCGTGGTGCAGGAAATTATGAAGAAAAATGACCTCCACCCCGACGATGTTGCATGGGTGGTGCCTCATCAGGCCAACCTTCGCATCATAGAAACGATGGCCCGTATGTCGGATTTTCCCATGGAACGCGTCATGGTCAACATTCAAAAATACGGCAATACTACTGCTGCTACCATCCCCCTCTGCCTTTGGGAATGGGAAGACCAGCTCAAAAAGGGCGACAACATCATTCTCACTGCCTTCGGTGGCGGATATACCTGGGGTGCCATTTTGTTGAAATGGGCATATTGAAGGTTAAGGAGATTGTTACCTTTGAGTGTGTCAGGCAGCGAAGCGACTGATACCGGGCTTGACCGGAAAATTAAAAAACCGGCACTTGCGAACGGTTAACTGCCGGGGACGAGTTATCTTTGCGCCGCTTTTTCAGACATTCTGTGTCTGCTTATTATTTTATCAAAAAAGGAAAATAGCAATGGCTAATACTTCAGATATCCGCAACGGCATGTGTATCGAATTCAATGGGGACATTTGGTCCATCGTAGAATTTCAGCATGTAAAGCCAGGAAAAGGAGGGGCTTTTGTTCGCACCAAGCTCAAATCACTGACCAAAGGGAAAGTGGTTGATAACACGTTTTCAGCAGGACATAATGTCAACGAAGTCCGTGTGGAGCGGAGAGCATTTCAATACCTCTACAAAGATGATATGGGTTACCATTTTATGAACATGGAAGACTACGAGCAGGTACAGCTCAATGAAAATATGCTCGAAAATCCCCAGTTTTTAAAAGAAGGAATGCAGGTGGATGTCCTGTTTCATGCGAAAGATAATATTCCTCTTAATATGGAAATGCCTGCTCAAGTAGAACTTGAAGTAACTTATACCGAGCCTGGACTGCGCGGCGACACTGCCACTAACACCCTCAAACCTGCCACGGTAGATACGGGGGCAGAAGTGCGCGTTCCACTTTTTATCAACCAGGGCGACAAAATCAAATTGGATACCCGCACCGGTGATTATATCGGCCGCGCCTGAGTCCCAAAAGGAACCTCGCTGCCTTCACCAAAAATACTCTATTATGACTTATAAAGAACTCCAGGATTTGGTGAGACTCCTCAATAAGTCCAACCTCGCGGAATTCAAACTGGAGGAGGGTGACTTCAAACTCTCTATCCGCACGGCGCTTTATTCGGAGACCAAAACCACAAAAGTGGTATCTTCACCGCCTCAGGTGGTATCTATGCCTGCTGCCACTATGACTGCGGCTACGCCCCCGCCCGCTCCGGCTGCTCCCGAGACAGAAAAGCCCTCCGGGACACCTGCCAAACAAAAGCCGGAAGAAAATTATCTTGAAATCAAATCGCCCATGGTCGGCACTTTTTACCGCTCCGCTTCTCCTGAAAAGCCAGCTTATGTGGAGGTGGGTAAAAAGGTAAACCCCGGCGATGTCGTCTGCATCATAGAGGCGATGAAACTGTTCAATGAAATTGAATCCGAAATAAGCGGCACAATCGTCAAAGTGATGGTGGACAACGAGCAACCGGTTGAATATGACCAGGTTTTGTTTTTGGTCGAACCCAACTAAACCGGGCAGACAGCGGACTTCCACTGTGTACCTTTTCACATCTTCCACCATTGTCGTTCAACGTCTTCCGCACATCGTCAACTGAAATAGCATGTTCAATAAAATCCTCATAGCAAACAGAGGTGAAATTGCACTTCGCATCATTCGCACCTGCCGGGAAATGGGCATCAAAACGGTCGCTGTTTTCTCCACAGCCGATTCCGAGAGCCTCCACGTACGCTTCGCCGACGAGGCCGTATGCATAGGGCCGCCGGCCTCTAAAGACTCTTACCTCAACATCCCGCGCATTATGGCGGCTGCCGAAATTACCAACGCCGACGCCATACATCCGGGGTACGGGTTTCTTGCCGAAAATGCCGACTTCGCCGAAATATGTGGCGAGTACGACATCAAATTTATCGGCCCAACTCCCGCGCATATGCGCGCTATGGGGGATAAAATCACTGCAAAATCCACCATGAAAAAAGTCGGCGTACCCGTAGTACCCGGCTCCGATGGGCTGATCACCGATCTGGACGAGGCCTTAAAACTCGCCCATAAAATTGGATACCCCATCATTCTAAAAGCTACTGCCGGTGGCGGTGGCAAAGGCATGCGCGTGGTGTGGAAAGACGAGGAGTTTGAAAACCAATGGACGATGGCCCGCACCGAGGCCAAAGCCTCGTTTAACAACGATGGCATTTACCTGGAAAAATTCGTAGAAGAACCCCGTCACATTGAATTTCAAATTGCCGGCGACCAGAATGGCAAAGTTTGCCATTTGTCGGAACGGGATTGCTCCATCCAGCGGCGCCACCAAAAACTCCTCGAAGAGAGCCCCTCTCCTTTCATGACTCCGAAGCTGCGGCAGAAAATGGGAAAGGCAGCCATTCTCGCCGGAAAAGCCATCAATTATGAAGGCGTCGGCACCGTCGAATTCTTGGTGGACAAACACCGCAATTTTTATTTCATGGAAATGAATACCCGGATCCAGGTCGAGCACCCGGTGACGGAAGAAGTCATCGACCACGACCTGATTAAGGAGCAGATAAAAATTGCCGCAGGCATCCCCATGACCGGCAAAAACTACCTCCCATTGATTCACGCAATGGAGTGCCGCATCAATGCCGAAGACCCCTACAAGGATTTTCGTCCATCGCCCGGTAAAATCATCTCTCTGCACACGGCCAAAGGTCACGGCGTGCGCGTGGATACCCACGTCTACGCAGGGTACGTCATCCCGCCCAACTACGATTCACTCATCGCCAAACTCATCTGCCGGGCGCAGACCCGCGAGGAGTGCATCACAAAAATGGAGCGCGCATTGGAAGAGTTTATCGTGGAAGGTGTAAAGACGACCATCCCCTTTCACAAGAAATTAATGAAAGACGAGAAATTCCGATCCGGCGATTTCAACACCAGCTTTCTCAATGATTTTGATTTGACGGATTAGGGCGCGGCTTAGAGGGTTTAATCCAGTCAATACTCACTTCAAAATAGCCCCGCCCACGGCGCATTGCAGGCACCGCTTTTTCGAGCAGTATTCGTTTTTCAATTGCAACAAAGCCTGCGTTTGATAAGCTGAAGTGACCTCCATCCCCAGCTTTTCCCAGCCCGTGATGATGGCGTTGCGTTCCGGCGGTAGTTCTTCGAGCAGGTGCAAGGCTTTGTCTTTACACTCCGGCACCCCGTTGAGGCTGCCGTACAAAAAGATACACGGAGCAATGGTGTTGATGGTGAGTAGGCGTATGGCCTCCCGGCCGAGCGATTTCTGGCGCTTTTCGGAGAGCTTGCCGAAAGTGTAATGCGTGAGCCAGTACCCATCCAATTTTACGCGGAACAGCGCCTCGATGTCTTTTTGGTTTTCTATTTCCAGTATTTTGCTGAACAGGTGGGCCGACTGGTGCACGAGCCGGGCGAACTGCGCCAGCCGCAGCGTCGGGAAGTTGCCGGGGTGCAGTCGCAGAAACTTCCAGACCACGGGGTCGAGGGGCGTCAGGCCGTATTTTTTTTGCAAAAAAAGGTACTCCTTTTTCAGTCGTTGGGGATAGTCCTCCTCGCATTCGGCAGTGAGCATGCCCGCCTGTCCGAACAGCAGGGCCTCGATTTGAAAGAGGCTGTCCTTCTGTTTTGCGAGGATGTTTTGGGGCAGCGATTTGGCGAGCATTTCAAAAGGTTCCGCATTCACCTTCAGCCCGAAGTTGCGGGCAAGCGCCTGGTAAAAGGTCTCCTCCCAGTCGCGGCGGTTTTCGTCGAGAGTGGAGTGGATGGCGGCCGTTTTCTGCTCCAGCCGCTCCACCAGCAGGCGGTCGAGCCACAGGTTCCTGGTCATTTCCGGCACCTCGTGAAACTGGTGCTGGCAGGGTATCCAGTATTCGTTGTGGAGGAGTTTTTTGTAAAGCGCATCGAGCCGGGCGGGGATGAGCTTATTCATTTCCAGACAAGGTATCCGGCGTCTCGATTTATCCGGTATTGGCTGGTCTTCTTCGAGCACCACGTGGAGGATGACATTGTCGTAAGCCCGGTCGTCCTGGTGGCGGTGTTGCAGCCAGCCGGAAGCCTTCAGGTGCATCTCCACATTGCCGGCCCAGAGGGTATCGCCGATTCTCAATTTTGCATGGGTAAAATCAGGCCCCGCATGCGTGTTGTACTCGCCGGGATGGATGATTTCGAGTGGTTCGCCTTCGGTCGTGGTGAGTCCGGTTTGTTCGAAGCGGCGGGTGCGCCACAGGAAGTGGAGGAGGTCTTCGGTCATAATGAGGGGGTTTTGTTTTTCCAAAATGGAGCACAGCATCGAAATAACCTGTCTCTTTGAACCGGTCAGCGAAGTTCAGAAAAGTTTAAAACCGGCCCTACCACCACTCAACTTTCTCAACTAGATATTTCATGCCCATTTATTTCCCGATAAAAATAACCATTTTGGCGTATTGGCGTATTGCCAGTCCCAAAAGTTGCAGCGGAGGGAATGGGCAAACCCATTGCATGAAGCATCCGCCCAACGCATCGGAGAAAGGAACACAAATTTTTGTTTAATAAGCGCTGTTTTCCGCATTCGCCAAAAAAAATCCCCATTTCGATTATCTTCGTGAGCAAATTAGCATAGGTGACAAGCCGGCAGCGGCCAATTTTGCCCTCTTGAGCAAAACTCCGGGCCGCATTTATACAAAAAATCCGGATACCCGAATATGAAGCCAATTGTACCAAAATCCTTGGAAGAAGTACATTCCAGCATTGACACCACGAAGAAAAAGGGGTTCTTTCGCAAACTGCTGGCCTTCATGGGTCCTGCCTATCTCATCAGCGTGGGCTATATGGACCCCGGCAACTGGGCCACGGACATAGCCGGTGGCAGCCGCTATGGCTACGCCCTGGTTTGGGTGCTGCTCATGTCCAACCTCATGGCCCTGCTGTTGCAAAGCCTCAGCTCGCGGCTGGGCATCGTCAGCGGCCGGGATTTAGCGCAAGCCTCCAAAGAAACTTACAGCCGCCCCGTCAATTTCGTGCTGTATCTGCTGGCAGAAGTGGCCATCGCCGCCACCGACCTGGCCGAAGTGCTCGGCATGGCCATCGGGCTGCAACTCCTCTTCCGGCTTGCCCTGCTCCTGGGTGTGTTGCGCACCCTTCTCGACACTCCCGATG
>CAZPHZ010000017.1:0-16117 GCA_964586035.1 uncultured Saprospiraceae bacterium | reverse complement strand
GGGCAAAAATGGTGTATGACTACCTCCTTAAAAATGGGGTTAGCCCCGGCCGCATCCGCTACCAGGGCTACTCCAACTGGAAAATGCGATACCCAAAAGCGACGAATTTGCAAGAACAGGCCCTCAACCGCCGTGTAGAAATCAGGATTTTGCCAAAAGAAGAGAATTGAGAATGCAGAATTGAGAATGCAGAATTGAGAATTGGGTGATGCCCAAAAGTAGTTGACTAAGATTGAGTTTATAGCACCTCGCCAAATGAATTAAATCTGGGTACAAAAAAATCAATGGTCAGAACAAGTCTTGACTATTACATCTCAACCTCCTAAACCAACTAAACCCTCTCAACCTCTCCTGCTCTACGCCGCCGGTTTCTCGTCCTTTTGCACCGCTGTTTCTTCCGGGTATTCGATGCGCACATGGTATATGCTGCGCAACATTTTTTTAAAAATCGCCCTGCACTGCTCCACGTCTTTAAAAGTCATTTTGCAATCTACCAATTGTTTTTGTTCGATTTTGGCAGCGATGATATTGTCAACCAACTCGTCGATGTCCTGCCCGCTTGGATTTTTCAAAGATTTAGAAGTGGCCTCAATGCTGTCGGCCAACATAAGAATGCCCTCTTCTTTCGTGCGGGGTCTTGGACCAGGATAGGTAAAACTGGTTTCGTCTACTTCTACACCAGGATTTTCATTTTTAAACGTTCTGTAAAAAAACTCGACGCGGGTTGTTCCGTGATGGGTCAGGATGAAATCTATAAGCGGTTGGGGAAGGTGATGCTTTTTTGCCAAAACCACTCCCTCGGGTACGTGCCGGATGATGATATCCGCACTTTGAAGACAGTTGAGGTCTTCATGCGGGTTCTTGTTCGTCTGGTTTTCTATAAAATATTCCGGGTTAAAAGTCTTGCCGATGTCGTGATACATGGCCCCGGTTCGAACGAGCAGGGCATCGGCACCTAATTTATTGGCGGCTGCTTCAGCCATATTTGCCACCTGAATCGAGTGCTGGAGTGTGCCCGGGGCCTTGATGGACAACAAACGCATCAAAGGCCGGTTCATATCGGATAGCTCCACCAGTGAAATGGAAGAGGTGAAACCAAAAGTTCTTTCCATGAGTGGAATAAGTGGGAAGGCAAGCAACGTTAAAAATGCATTTGAAAAAAGCCAGCCGAACATTGACCAATCCACTCCCTGAAGCCCGCCTGCTTCGATGATGGCGAGGCCGAGATACGACACGACATAAGTGAGGAGTATGTAAAGCACCGACATGAAAAATTTTGACCAATACCGGGCATCTGCCACCGTAAGCACAGCTACCACCCCCGCCACTATTTGGATAAAAGTAAACTGGTATCCCAGTGAGGTGATGAATCCTGCCAGCAAAACCACTATCACGTGGGTAAAAAATGCCAGCCGGTATGTGAAAAAATGGCGGACGATGATGGGCACAATACAAAACGGGATGACCAAAGCATTCAGCGCTTCCACACGCTCGAGTAAAAATGTGAGGTAACAGAATATCAGTGGCCAAATTAGAATAGAGACCAAGTGCATCCATTTGCGAAAAACCTCCCGCCGGTAGGCCATGACGTAAAGCGTGAACACCCAGAAAACCAGAATGGTGAGCAGCAGATACCCGATATAAATCGTGAAACTGAATTTGCTGCTTCCATAACTTGATTCGAAGGCAGCCTTAAAAGATACCAATTTTTCAAAATCCTCATCAGAAACTCCCCCGCCTTTGGTGATGATGATATTGCCCTGCCGAACCATCCCTTTGGTGGTGACCAATCCATTCAACTCTTGCTCTTTGAAACGCTTTGTAAGCTCCGCATCGTAAGACACATTGGCAGCCACCGCATTCATCAGAAGGGAATACATGGGCGAAACATCGGGAAAATACTGTTTCATGGAATCGGCCAAAATCTCCTTTGCAGAAGATACCGTGAAAAAAGAGGCGAGTAATTTTCTATCCAGATTATTGCCATTAACCACGTTGATAACATAATCGGGTGGAGTGGCCTCATGTTCAGGAGCTATCTGAATGATACCCTTTCGGTAAACTCCTTCCAAAATTCTTTTTCCCCCTTCAACAAACCGGTAGGGTACTGGAAGCCCGTTTTTCAACGTATCTCCACCGATTGATGAAAAATAGCTGGCACAGTCGTTTTCAAAAAGTTGCACCTTTTCAGCCGCCACGTTCACGTCCTTTCGGTAGTAAGGCGTAAACTCTTTCTCCACCCTTTCACGGTCCTTTTTGATTTGTTCTGCTGGCTTCTTTATTGCAAAATCATAAGGCGCAGCCAATGTTTCGTACTGCCACCGCTGTCCCTTTTGAAACTCGTATTTGAACTTCGTCCGGTTGGGGTAGAGAAAGCTGATGAGCACAACCACGACTCCAACTAAGGCAAATTTGCCGAGCCGGTCGATATTGGAAAACGCAGAGGGCCAGTTAATTGTCATGAAGTGGATGGTAGGTTATTCAGACATGCGAAGATAGCGCTATTCCTCCGCTCTGTCTTCAATCGGGCCTCGAAAAAAAGCTGTAAGAATCAAACGGCTTGTCCCAATAGGTGTTACAATTGCCACCTGCCGGCAATATTTATGTCTTTGTTGTTTGAACCGGCAGGCAAAATCACCACGCGAATGTTCAAACCCGCCCAAAACATTGACGATGTTATAAGCCAACTGGATACCCTTATCATTAAGGCTTCACAGCAGAACGATGTCCTGGGTATTTTCCCCGCCTTGTATCAAAAGGTCACCCGGCTCGTAAAAGACGGCATCAGCAATGGAAAATTTGAAGATGGCCCCCGCATGGAGCGGCTCGATGTGATTTTCGCCAACCGGTACCTGCTGGCCCGCCACCAATTCGCCAACGGGCAAAAGCCAACAAAGGCTTGGGAGACAGCATTTAGCACTACCAATAAACCTCATATAATCATTCAACACCTGCTTGCGGGGATGAATGCCCATATCAACTTAGACCTCGGCATCGCGGCTGCCGAAACGGTTACTCCCTCAAAATTGCCCGCCTTTGAAGCCGATTTTATGGAGATTTCAAACCTGTTGACGAACCAGATTGAGGGCGTCCAGCAGCAGCTAAACGACCTGTCGCCGCTGATTTTTCTACTCGATTGGTTGGGGCAAAAGAAAGACGAAAAGTTTGCCGGATTTAGCCTTCGAAAGGCAAGGAATCACGCGTGGCGGGTAGCCAATCGGTTGGCTCCGCTTGCTGAGGAGGAACGATCCTCTCAGATTGCTCAACTGGACGACTACGTCGCCCTTCTGAACAAACTTATCACCCGGCCGGGGCCGGTCATGAGCCTCATCGTCCGCTTTGTAGGTTGGTTTGAGGTAAAAGACGTAGCCAAAGTTATCCAAAGCCTTCGGCAAATAAATTGACCTATCGCACCCATACCGTTTTCGCATTCACAAACTCGCGGATGCCATGCACACTAAGTTCCCGTCCATAACCGCTCTGTTTTATGCCTCCAAATGGCAGGCGGGGGTCCGACTTTACCATGCCGTTGACGAAACAGGCTCCGGCCTCTAACTCCAGCGCAGCGATGCGCTCACCCCGTGCTGAATCTTCGGTAAATACGGCGGCACCCAGTCCGAAATTACTTTCGTTGGCAATGCGAATGGCATCTGCCTCATCAGCCGCACGGATGACGGCTGCCACAGGGCCGAATAATTCTTCCTCAAAGGCTGCCATGCCGGGTCTTACTTCTGCCAAAATTGTGGCTGGATAATAGGCCCCCGGGCTGTTTTGCGGAATGGCCCCGCCGAGCAGGCAAACCGCACCTTTTTCCCGGCTGCGCAAAACCTGGTCATGAAGCTCCTCACGTAAATCATGGCGGGCCATTGGAGCAAGCTTCGTCGTCTCAATCATGGGGTCGCCCATATATGCAGCTGACATTTGCACCATGAATTTTTCCAAAAAGGCGTCGTACACCTGCGGGACCACAATGAATCGCTTTGCCCCGATACAACTTTGCCCGGCATTGAGCAGGCGGCTTTGTGCGCAGGTTTTGGCGGCCAGGTCCAAAGCGGCATCGTGAAGAATGAGGTAGGCGTCGCTGCCACCGAGTTCCAATACCGACTTCTTTATCGCACCTCCGGCCGCCGAGGCGACTGCACTGCCCGCCGGACCGCTACCGGTCAGTGTGACAGCTTTCACAGCAGAGTGCCCGATGACCCCCGCCACAAGACTTCCCGGTATCATCAGGTTGGTGAACAATCCTTCGGGAAAGCCCGCCTCCAAAAATATTTGTTCGATGGCCTCTGCACATCCCGGAACATTGGAAGCGTGTTTTAGCAGACCCGCATTGCCGGCCATCAGGGCAGGTGCAGCAAACCGGAACACCTGCCAGAAAGGAAAATTCCACGGCATCACGGCCAGCACCACACCAAGTGGCCTGTAACTCACGAAGCTCCGGCTGGCATCGGTACTGACGATCTCGTCTTTTAAAAAAACTGCTGCATTTTCGGCATAATAATCACAAACCCAGGCGCATTTGGCTACCTCTCCCCTCGCCTCCCCGATGGTCTTTCCCATCTCTAGCGTCATCAATCTTGCGTATTTTTCCTGATTGCTGCGAAGGATCGCCGCAGCACTGTACAACTTCTCAGCCCGATGTTCCATATTCGTTTTCCGCCAGGAAACATAAGCCTTATTGGCACGGGCAATGCATTTCTCAACTTCTGTTTCCGGCATGTATTCATAGGTGCGGAAAGTTTCCCCTGTCGCAGGGTTGGTCAGTGTAATTGCCATGGCATGAGTTTTAAATGGTAAGTACCAAGACAAATTTTTCGAGCGAAAGCGAGAATAATAACCCCTTTACTATCAGAAATATATTGCTCGCAAAATGGGGGGTTCATTTTTGTCCTGATACTTAATGGTATATGGAATAGTTAACCAGGAATATAATTGAATAATTGGTCAGACACAGTTTTTCACTAATTTCCTGATCAGGTTTAAAGTCTGTGTAAAAATAACTGCGCCGGGTTCAACAACAAATCCTCACTATCTATTGAATCGAGGCATACACGGAAATCATTTTTTCCGCCATTTTTTCCTTTGAAAAGAGCCGGACTTTTGCCTCTGCCCCTTTTACCAAATTTTCCCTGAGTTTCTCATTTGTCATCACCTCCGTGAGATGCCGGGCGAGTGTTTGTTCATCGCCGGACGGTGCCAGCATACCCGTGATACCGTGTTCCACGATTTCGGGAATGCCGCCAGCGGAAGTAGCCACAACGGGCACCTTGGCGGCAAAAGCATCGAGCAGGGATGTGCCAAGTCCTTCCGTTTTGCTTGTGAAAAGCATCGAGTCGATTTCCGGCAAAATTTCCGGCACATCGTTTCGGAATCCCGTTAATATCACATAAGCTTCCAATCCCTTTTCCCGGATCATGCGACGAATATTTTGCTCCTCACCACCATCGCCACCAATGAGGAAGAAACGAGCAGGAAAGCCCTCTTTTATCAAAATTTCCGCAGTTCGAACAAATGTGCGGTGGTCCTTATGCGGTGCAAGTGCCGCAATGTTGGCGATGAGTAACTCATTTTTGGGAATGGCAAATTGCGTACGCAGCAGGTTTGTTTTTCCACCAGAATCAAACTTCCGGGTATCGATACCGCTATGTACCACCGCCAACTTGCCTGGATTGCGAAGCGTTGCAGATGTCAGGTCTTTTATAAATCCGGACACACAGATGATTTTCGCCACGGCCGGGTGGTTGTATTTCCATCGGGACAAAAAATTCCCACCCACGGGAAAATCCACCCGGCGGCTAACTGCGATAGGAGCTGCATTGCCAAAAAAGCTGGCCGCTATCACCGCAAATGTATGAGCGTGTGAATCATGAGCATGCACGAGTGAGATTTTTTGCCTCCGGCAAAAACTGGCCAACTTCGCTGCCACAGCCAGGTTATGTGAAAACCCTTTGCGATAGCAAAAATGGGGAATGGATCCATCGCTACAGAACTTTTCCATGGCAGAACCAGAGACACACGCTATCCATTGCTGCATCCCCCGATTTGCCAATTCTTCCACAAGATAGGCTACTTGTTGCTCCCCCCCCCGCCAGGTCATGGCCGACGAAAGATGAAGAATTCGCAAATTTTGCAGGTCTGTTTTCATGCGAGCTGAATTGACCGGCAAGATAAGAACTGCCGCCTGCTTGCTGCCCCAAAAAGCGCTGTTCCAGAAAAAATTCCCGGGAAATTATTGAATTGGGCGAATGGCCCAGACAGGCAACCCGGCATATTTTCCGCTCCATCCTTCTCAAAGGCAATGAACAGCTTTGTTATTATCCCCAAAAAAGAGCCGCAGCAAGAGGCTATTCCTTTTGCTCAAAATGTTAATCTTTACCTCTAAAAAATAGCTGGAATGACATCTATCCTGCGGATTTTCAAACACCTGCTAATAGTGGCACTTCTTACCTTATTCACACAAATTGGGGGGCTGGTTTGGCTGCTGATTTTACCACTATTTGGCTGGCTAAACCGGAAAACAAAGGCAGGTTGGAGACGGCATTTGGCAAAATCATCAGTCTTCATTTTCACCTACCTTATGACCACTTTTTTCCTCGTGCCACCTTTGGCGAAATGGCAATGCGGGCGCGTACCTTTGCCAATTTGGAGTAATGAAAAACTCAGGCCCCACTCCATCATATATTATTGCCTCTTGAACCATCATTACGTAAAACCGAAGCTCAAAGCAACGGCTGAAAATGTCGCTGACCGTCTTTCAACCAAATTTCCCGGAACCGTTCTTTGCTATCTCGATGCGAATTTCCCATTTTTCGATGGTTATCCTTTAGAACCACATTTTAGCCACCGGGACGGAAAGAAACTGGACGTTGCTCTGCATTGGAAAATTGCCAGAACCGAAAAGCCAATTTTTGGGACACCTTCATTTTGTGGTTATGGAGCCTGTGCTTTGCCGTTGGAGGGCGAAAAAGAGATGGACCCAGAGTGCCGCAAAAGTGGAAACAGGTTTCGAAGTTTTGAAAGAACGCTTGCCGGTAAATTATACGTGAAAGAATATTTCACCTTTGATGAAGAAAGGTCCAAAGAGATGATCCGGCTTTTTGCCCAAGAGAAAGAGGTGCGGAAAATATTTTTAGAACCTCACCTCAAAAGCCGGCTCGGCTTGAATGAATTTGAAAAAATCAGGTTTCAGGGTTGTAAGGCTGCCCGTCACGATGACCACATCCATGTTCAACTCCGCTAAGCTGATTCCTCCCGGAAATTCTCATCGAAATCCTTCAACCTTGCGATTATGGCGAGCAAGATGTAGAAGATGATGCTGGTGGGCAATAATGTGATGGCCTCTTGCGGGTAACTGGCCAAGGCCAGCATAAAAACGCTGACGCTGATTCCGAGATACAGCACTTTTATTGTAGGGTCTTTTACTCGAAAGTAATACCGGATGCTGGTACGAATGGCCATGAAAAGTAGCAGCATATATAGAATCAAACCAACCCATCCGGTCTCCACGGCCAGGCGAACATACAGGCTGTCATGGGCGAAATTGGCCAGCCAACTTTGGGGTGAAAACCGCTTGCCCCAATAACCCGTGCTACCAAGACCGGCCCCGAAAGGGTGAGCGAGTATAAAAGGTTGCACCTTTTCCTGGTTCTGCAGCCGCACTTCAATGGTGTCGTCGCTCCCTCCCCGAAAGGCGCTTTGAATGCGCCAGATAACGGCATTGTTTGTGGATTTCATGACGAATGCCGTGCCAGCCAAGAGGAAAAACAAGGTCAGCAACAGCGTCTTTTTTTTCAGGGTCAAAATGGCCAAAAAGATGATACCTGCCGGAAACATCACAAATGGAGTCCTCGACCCCGCCAACGCCATTGCAAGTACCATCACGATGGCAGATACTACCAGTAATATCTTGCGGGATTTCCGAAAGGGACCGGATGCCAAGACTAAGGCGAATAAACTCATGTAGCCCATGAGAATTCCAAAAGTTGTGGGGTCGGAAAAGAAGGAAAACACCCGCAAACGGCTCCATTGAAAAATCAGCATAAAGCGCTCCTCGTCGGCATTCAGCCAGGTAAGTTCGGCATGGCTAAAACCAAAGTATTCTTGTTTCAGGGCGTAAAGGGCCGACAGAAAACTTAGCCCCAAAATGATCTTCACCGTATTGAGGATGCGTTGGTAACTATTGAGTGCATGACAAACGATGAAATACAGCCCCAACATAAGCGCCACAGTGCGCACCGTATAGACCCAAGCCATTCGCGAAGCGGCCCAGGGGTTGAGCCCTTCCAGGAGGTTGTATCCAATCCACGCTATAATGAATAGGCTGATGGGACTTTTTGCGAAGCTAAAATCCCTTTCCAACACCAGCTTGGCCAAAAGCCCTGCGAGTAACACCAGGAGCAAACCGTCGAGGGCCGTTCCTATCGGGGCATCGGTATATTTTGAAACCAGGCCGAGTAAAAAAGCACTGGCAACCATGACGTTAATCCCAAAATACAGATTCAGAAAACAAGCCAGCAAGAGCGGAATGCCAGCTATTACGGCCACCGCAATTACCGCCCCTTTCAGTGGCAACTGCGACAGGCCAAACGCCAAACCCACGGCAAAGATGAGCATCAATCCATACCCTAAGGGGTTGTTCAGTTTCTCGAACAACACCTGCCGGAACAACCATTCTTTCAGGCCTGTCAAGCCGGGTGTTTTAATCATTTTTGAAAGATACAATGCATGAAATGACGCGAGCAATGACCACCTGCTTCAAGGGCAGCCCGCCACGCCAAATCCGTGAATGCAGCTTCATGTCTGCTGGCGTGCCGCCTCATCACCACATTCAACAATTATGCTAAGTTCAGAACAAAATGCAGGCTGGGAATGTGGCCTGTTACCTGTGGGCAGGTGGCATTCAATCGAAAAGAAGGCTATCACAAACGGGGTAAAAAGAATGGGAAACAACCTTCAAAAGAAAAGCCAGCTGACCCATTCCTAACCCATTCAAATATCCTTGGTTTTTTCGGACGGATCGGATTGCTAAAAAAACACAACTTTCAGAAAAAACCCTAAAAACATCAAAATGCACAGAACCAGTGCTATGGTTTCAGATAACTTTTCCTTTGCCGGGAGATCTATTTTATGGCTTTCTATCTTCATAATATTCTATTATTAACTGGCCACCAAAGAGGTATCGATGTGGTGGTTCACCACGTCCCAAAACTGTTTTACACGCTCCGTCCACGTATTCTGACGGGCGGTAAAAAGGCGTTGTTTCATCAGCTTGGGACAATTTTCCGAAATGGCATTTGGGATAAGTTCGATAAATTCCTCCTCGCTACCGGCGATGTAAATGTCTTTTTCAAAGCCCCGTATATCGTCAGAAAAACTGGTGGATACCACGGGCTTCCCTGCTGCAAGATACTCGTTAATTTTTAGCGGGTAAATGCTCGACGTGAGATTGTTGATAGAAAACGGAATCAGAACCACATCGAAATGCTGTAAAAAAGCGGGCAATTCGCTGATGTGTTTGCCTCCGGTAAAAACCACATTCGGCAATTTGTCGAGTCCAAACTCTCTAACCCCGTTGCTATTCACGGGGCCAACGAGTACAAGGGTTTTGTTAGTGTGGTGCTCAGCCACTTTTTTCAACAGCCTGTAGTTGATTCGGTTTGGGTCGAGATTTCCCGTAAAGCCAATTATTTCGCCGTTGATTCCTTCAATCTCGGGTGGCAACGGCAGGTCCTTTCCCATCGCCTGCTGAAAGATTGAAATATCCGCCGCATTGGGTAACAGATAGGTGTTGGGATTCAACGGCTTTTTGAGGCGCAGGAGGTTGTGCGATGTGACATATGTCAGGTCAACGTGCCGAATGACCTCCTCCTCGAGCCGGGCTCCGTGCCGGGCAGTGTAGGCCTCTTCCCGCATGTCATCGATGCATTGGTAAATGCTCAAACTTGCCCCAAAATCATTTGGCAACACCCCTGCGAAATAGGGATTAAAACAGTTGATATAGATGAAATCGTTCAATTTAAAATCATGAACCACTTGCCTGATGCAATTCAGCACCACTTTGTTGTTGTACTCCATAAGTTGGCGGTAGGCCTTGCCCTCCGGCATCCAATTGACGGGGAGGGTTAGTGGTGGCTGAACAGCTACCACTTCCGGAATCTCAGGAATGGTTTCGTAACGCATTTTGTTTTTCAACAAATCACCGCGCCTCATTTGCACAGCAGTCGTATTCCATTTCAAAACAAAATCTTTGACGGAAAATGGTGGATTGACGTAAAAAACCCTGTTGTTTTTGCTGAATTCCCGTGTAAAAGAAAGCGATACCGAGGAATAGGCGTTGTCCCACGGAAATAAAGTGAAATACAAAATATCGGGGTTAGGTTTCATTTCAAGATGTTACAGGGTGTTTTTTCATCAATACGAATTCTTTGGTCACAAGATAATCGAACGGTGGCACACGCAGGTTCAGGTTGTGCGCCAGTGGCAACCAATTTAAAAAAGAATGACTCTTGCGATAGGTGCACTGAAGCCCGCTGCCATCCATAGCTGACATCAGTTTGCCATTTGTCAGATGATTGAGGCCTTTGTAGGCAGCAATAAGGTCGCCCTCTTCGTCGCCCACGATGTGCCGGTTGTTTTTGGCAATCAGTTTCATGAGCCATGCATTCGGCAAAAACTGACACCAGGGAATGCCAACCACATGGGATACATGTGAGGCGTAGGGGCTCTTCCACGGTGGATACGATATAAATATCTCTCCGTCTTCGGCCAGGGCTTGGGCCATCGCCGCCAACAACTGTTTCAACAGCGGCAAAGGGATGTGTTCCGCCACATCGTTTAGAACGATGAAATCGTATTTTCTGGTCAACGGGTTAAGGAGAATATTGCGCACCTCAAAGGTTACGTTCTCCACTGAATGCCGCCGTTGCAGGTCGCTGGCAATGCGAATGTGGTGACGGTCGATGTCCACCCCATGGACTTGGCAATCCCAGGTTTTGGCGTACCAAAGACTCATGCCCCCCATGCCGCAACCGAAATCGAGTACATTTTTCTGGTTCAGATTGAACTTGTTGCGCAGCAACTGTTTGTCCACTTTGAGGTGGTTGGCATCCTCGCTGAGAAAGTTTTGTTCGGCATATTCCATGCCTTCGTGGTAAAGCGCCTGGGTCATCATATTTTATTCCTTTAAAAGGCAGGGAGGGTGAAAAGTTAGCAGGGTTTCCAGTTTTGGGAGGACGCAATGTAATTCGTCCTATCACATAAACCATTCAATCTCAGATTCAATCTTTCGCAGTCAGAGAAAGCGACTTTATTGTCTCTTTTCCCTGGATGATTTTCAGGACAAGACTACTGATTTGACGGTAATAACCGGCCGAATAAATAAGTGCATTGAGGGGATTAATACTCAATATTTTATTCAAATAAATCTGCATCGCCACAAATGAAACGATGTAAGCAGTCAACGTGCCCGTGGCCGCACCGTACACACCGAAGAGGCTAATAAATATTAGGTTGCAAACGGCCGTGAGGCTGAGGCTCAGCACGGTAAAAAAGAAATTTATTCGTGGTTTTCCAATGCTGTCCAATACCGTTCCGAATTGCACGGCAAAGGGCACGAACAGGCCGAAAAAAACCGTTATGCGCAGGAGGCCGGCAGCCTCCCCATATCCCGGCCCCGCCACTACGTGGATTATCCATTTCGCAAAAATGAGGACGCCAATGATAACGGGAAACATGAACACCAGAATGGCTCCTACTGCTTTTTCGTACAAATATTTCACCGCACCTTTCCCTTCCTCCATTCTCTTCGCAGATTGGGGATAAAGCATGTTTGCCATGCTGGCGGTCGGTACATCCATCAGATTCGTGATGCGCATGGCAGCGTCGTACAACGCCACGGCGGCTGTGCCACCGGCAGGCAGGCTCCCCAACAACAGCTTATCCACATTCCGGAAAAGCTGCGCGCTCAAATTGGTGCCGAGAACGTATTTCCCAAATTGAAAGAGCTTTTTTAACCAATCCCATTCGACGTGCCTGGCATACCGGATGTAAGGTTTTGCAAAATGCCAGGCGATGGTGGAAGCCACAGCAGCGGATGCTGTCTGACACAGAGCGAGGCTAACTAAGCTGATGTGTTCAGACCGAATAAAAATGAAAAGCACAAAGCCAAAAAGCATACCACCGCGAGTGGCGGTACTCCAAAAGATGCCCTTAAAATCTAGGTTGGCCTGTTGGATGTAATTGAATTGGAAAAACGGAACCAGCAATACTGTTGTGAAAGCATAAATACGCAGCAATTGGGCAAGCCCCTTGGTGTTCATCAACAAGCTGAGCGGTCCGGCCATCGTCAGCAGGAAAAGCACGATTGCCGCCGTCATCATAATATTCAATAAGAGGGAAGCGGTATTTATCTTCCCTGCGTCCTCCCCTTCATGGGTGGCCAGGTATTTTATGAGGGCATTTTGCAACAGCCCGATTCTGCCAACTTCCAGAATGGAAACAACAGTGAGAAACAAAACCCAGGTGCCGAATTCCTCTTTGGTGAGATTGCGAAACAGCAGTATCGCGCTCCCAAAACCAAAGAGCAGCGAAGTCGCTTTTTCCGACAACGTATAAAAACCGGAACGCAACCAATATGATTTTTTCAATGAGTCAGATGTTTGTATTTCTCAAAATAGTGCGCTCTTGAAGGCAGCCCTAAATTGTGGACCGGCATAAACTCGCAGCATCAGAAATTGGCACAATAGAGCATATAACAGTCATAACTTTCTATTCTAAATATTCATCAAATCGACGTTGTTCAATATCCCTCCGAGCAGTTTGCCATTGAGATTTTGGAGAAATTCCAGCGTTTCATTATCGGCATTGGAAAGAGCGTACCGGGAAGAAAACACTGCTATCACCTTATCCACAAAGCCCATGAGTTCACGAGCGTCGGCAAATTTATTCATCGCTGCAGCCTCCATGAGAATAAAATCGTATTTCGTTGAATACTGGTCCATGACCTTCCGAAAATCCTTGCCGGCCAATACCTCCGACGGGCTTTGGCTACCACCTTTGTTTCCTATGATGTCTATTTTTTTCAACTGCGGGTCGCCATCCCCGGCCCGGCTCACCGATTGCGGTCCGATGCGGGGAATGGGGGTCCTGGTTCGGCCAAAACTACCCGTGGTACTTATTTCAATGAAGTCTTTCGTTTTGAATCCCGAAAGCGTGTTGTTCTTAAAATTGGTATCGACAATAAGCACGCGTTTGTTGTTCAGGCTCAGCGCATAGGCCAGCAACACTATGAGAAATGATTTTCCCTCCTGCTCCTTCGGGCTGACGAACAAGAAACTTTTTTTGCCCGTAGATTCCATCGCCGTGCGGATTTTACGGAGGTGTTCTTTGAATATTTCTAAGCTGCCCTTTTCCTGTGATTGCGCAAAAAGACTTTGAAGGTTCATGTTGGTCACCGTCACTCCGTTGACGTAGCCCAAAAGCGGCAATTTCGTGATCTTCTCGAACTGAAGAGGAGACTGGATGCTTCGGTCTACAAAGGCCAGAAATAAAATAAGTAAGCTGGCAAATGCCCCTCCAGCTACTCCGGCGAATGCAGAAAAAATAGCGCGCTTCGAAGGCTTTGGCTCATCGGGCAACTCCACTGGCTCCACCACTGTGAGCGGGTATTCGGTGCCTTCGGCAAAAAGTTTCGCCTGGTCGTAATCCTGACTGGCCCGCAGGTATTCTTTTTCCAGTCTGTCTTTATCAGATTGGAGGGCGGCCAGATGGCTATCGTCGATAAGCAGCTTGTTCGCATAGTTCTGTTGCTTCGCCATTTCCGCGTCGTAAGATTTAACGGCCGCTTGCGAAAACTCTAGTTCAAGTTGTTTTTCCACGCTTTCCATTATCCAGGACCGCACCTGCTCGCCGAGATTGTCTTTCGTTTTAGAACTCAGCGGCACCGCACGGCCGATATAACCGGCTTGCTTTTTCCGCAGCAGGTTGATACGGCCTTCGAGAGCGGCATTATCAGTTTTACCGGAAGCCTTCCGCTCGATGAGTTTTTCCTGTAAGTCTTTTATGTCTGAATCGAGTTGCTTGAAGTCCTGGCTAAGGAATAGGTTGGCAGCGTAATCTTCCCCACTGTACCTGTTGTATTCCAAAATCTTTTTATTGAGTAAACCTATTTGGCCTTGAAGGGCAGTTGCCTTGTGTTTTTGCTCTTCCCTGGACATATCCAGTTCCTTTAAGTGGCCGACCACAGACTCCCGTTGTGTCTCCACATCAATGAGGCCGTTGGCATTCTTGTAGCCATTGATTTCCTCTATTTTGGCGTCGAGGTCCTCCTTTCGTTTGCCCACCTGATTTTTGTGAAAATCGAGGGTGAGGTTTTCCTCATGTGAAAGTGATTCTTTGTGAAAAGCGAAAAAACGGCCGATAAAGGTCTTCACTACGAAAAAAGAAAGTGCCGGATTTTCCGACTCATACTCCACGGCAAGCAGGTCAGACTTCCCCACCCGGTTCACTTTAAGTTTTTTGGTGAGTGATTCATAATCGTATCGAAACAATTCTGCAATTTTCTGTGAAGGTGGCTCCCGGGTGGGCAGCAGGCTCGATGAGGAATCGGTAAAGTTCGTCTGCAATCTCTGGGCATATTCGTCGATTTCCATTTTCAAAGAGGAGTAGCTATCCCCCTTCGGACTACGGAATGGACTGTCTTCAGTAAGGTCATGTATCAGCAATGCTTCCGTGAGGAGGTTGATGCTATTCCGTGATTTCATCAACTCCACCAGCCCGTTAAAGCTGCTTTCTATTTGAAACTGTTGTATGTAAGGATTGTCCTTTTCTAATGTACGGCCCTTGTAATCTATAATGCCGGTGGAAACGACGGATTTGGCTTTGTAGACCGGAGGCAGGCTGCCCACAATGAACCAGGTTGAGGCTGCTGCCAGCAATACGACAGAAACAATCAGCCATCTTCTCCTCCATAAAATGTTTAATAAATACGAGACGTCCATAACGGAATCAGGTTTTCTCAAATAGTACCGGGAGGATGGTATCGGGAAATCAAACCGCTTGTTCCACGGCCAAAAAACGGGCCGTAATTGCCGTGCCTTCTAATTGTCCGGGAACCTGAATTTGGAAGCAGCGGCTCATGCTAAGTGAAAGGGGAGTAAAATTCTTTTTTTTGCCGGTGCGATACAAAGGTAACGAAAAATGCAACGCGGAGAAAGGTTTTTCCTATTTTGGGAGCTCGTTTTCATCCAGTTCAACTCGCTGAAAATCTGGCAGTACCAACTTGGAGCACCAGATTTTTCTATCCATATCAAAAACCGAAAAACAATGGCATTCAAATTTAGAATTTGCAGAAACGACACCACCACCGTTCTCCGGAAACTATTCAATGCCACGCCGATGCGCGTGCCGGAAGCTAGTGTGCAACCATTGTTGGTCATTGCCGAAAGAGCCGGCAAAACTGACAAACGGGGAGCCTTGAAACACCTCCTTGCCAATGGAAAAACCTTTAAACTTAAAGTTCAGGACGACCCAGTTTCCGATGTTTCATTAGAGCGCACACGATCAATGGACTGGGATTTTGGGTTAAAACTGCTCGATGGAATCTTTAAAGGATTCAACCTGCCATCGGCCAACATCGCCACAAAACTAGAGGGAGCCAAAGAGATTTCTCTTTCCTTCCACAATGTGCGCCGGCATTGGATTGACAAAAATGCCCTTGGTACTGCCTTGCACCACAAAAGGGTTGACCTTACACACCCGGCCATCGGCATTTTCACCGGCGATGAAGCGCAAAATATGTTGCTCGTGACCGATATAATTATCAGCAATGGCTTTTCCATAAATGTCGAAAAATCAAAGGACAATAACTTCGAGGTGCAGGCACCGACATTTCAGGAAATCATTGATGACGCTCAGTTGAAAGTCGCAGTCAAAAGCTCTTCCAAGAACTCCATCACTTTTGAAGGAGAGGACTATCTCACTTTTGCATTTAGTTGCGTCAAGCTTGAACTCGACCAACATTCCGGGGCGCTAAGTGTTGGCCTCTCCGTGGTGACCAAAGAAGTGGCAACCCCCCGGGGGGTGGAAAAGAGCCTTTCCCAAAGTTTTTTCCTTTTTTTTT